>NZ_LGDB01000058.1:0-138709 GCF_001279655.1 Streptomyces sp. WM6372
CTGCAGGGGGGACCCTGTGGGAGAGTAGGACGCCGCCGAACAATCATTGTAGAAAGCCCCGTACCGGGTATCCGGTACGGGGCTTTTCTGCGTTCTGGGCCGGTGCGGCTTCCTGTAGGGTCAGGAGGCATCGTTCGTACGTTCAACAGTGGAGGCCCCCGGGTGGAGGTCCAGGAGACTCGGGTTCAGACGGACCGAATTTTCACCATTCCGAACATCCTGAGCATGGCTCGCCTCGCCGGCGTGCCCCTGTTCCTCTGGCTGATTCTGGAGAAGCACGACGGCTGGGCACTGGCCGTCCTCATGCTCAGCGGGGTCAGCGACTACCTCGACGGCAAGCTGGCGCGGCGCTGGAATCAGATCAGCAACCTCGGTCGGCTGCTGGATCCGGCCGCAGACCGGCTGTACATCCTCTCCACGCTCTTCGGTCTGACCTATCGAGACATTCTGCCGCTGTGGCTCACCGGGGCGCTGGTGGCCCGTGAGCTGATGCTGCTCGTCATGGTCTGGATCCTGCGCCGTCACGGCTATCCGCCGCCGCAGGTCAACTTCCTCGGCAAGGCCGCGACCTTCAACCTGATGTACGCCTTCCCCCTGCTGTTGCTCAGTGACGGTACGGGTTGGTTGGCCTGGATGGGGGCAGTTTTCGGATGGGCGTTCGCCGGATGGGGTACAACCCTCTACTGGTGGGCAGGAATCCTTTACGTGGTGCAAGTCCGCCGGCTCGTGAAGGCGGACGCCGCGGCCGATTGAGCTCGCTCGGCGTGGTGCTGACGCGGAGGAGTTGCGGAGTCACCGTCCGGGACGGGTGAGGTCGGCGAGAACGTCGTCTCTCTAGGAGGACTCTTCCGACATGAAGGCCGTCGTGATGGCCGGTGGCGAAGGCACTCGCCTTCGCCCCATGACCTCGAGCATGCCCAAGCCGCTCCTGCCGGTGGCCAACCGGCCGATCATGGAGCACGTGCTCAGGCTGCTCAAGCGGCATGGGCTCAGCGAGACCGTTGTTACCGTCCAGTTCTTGGCCTCACTCGTCAAGAACTACTTCGGTGACGGCGAGGAGCTCGGAATGGAGCTCACCTATGCCAACGAGGAGAAGCCACTCGGCACCGCCGGCAGTGTGAAGAACGCCGAGGAGGCCCTGAAGGACGATGCTTTCCTCGTCATTTCCGGCGATGCGCTCACCGACTTCGACCTCACCGACCTCATCCGCTTCCACAAGGAGAAGGGCGCACTCGTCACGGTGTGCCTGACCCGGGTGCCGAACCCGCTGGAATTCGGCATCACCATCGTGGACGAGGAAGGCAAGGTGGAGCGCTTCCTCGAAAAGCCGACATGGGGACAGGTGTTCTCGGACACCGTCAACACCGGTATCTACGTGATGGAGCCCGAGGTCTTCAATTACGTGGACCCGGATGTTCCGGTCGACTGGTCGGGCGATGTCTTCCCGCAGCTGATGAAGGAAGGCCGGCCGATCTTCGGCTATGTGGCCGAGGGCTACTGGGAGGACGTCGGTACGCACGAGAGCTACGTCAAGGCGCAGGCCGACGTACTCGAAGGCAAGGTCCAGGTCGACATGGACGGCTTCGAGATCTCGCCCGGCGTGTGGATCGCCGAAGGTGCCGAGGTCAGCCCGGACGCCGTGCTGCGCGGGCCGCTGTACATCGGGGACTACGCCAAGGTCGAGGCCGGCGTGGAGATCCGCGAGCACACGGTCGTCGGTTCGAACGTCGTCGTGAAGAGCGGGGCCTTCCTGCACAGGGCCGTCATCCACGACAACGTCTACATCGGGCCCCACAGCAATCTGCGCGGCTGCGTCATCGGCAAGAACACCGACATCATGCGGGCCGCCCGGATCGAGGACGGCGCCGTCATCGGCGACGAGTGCCTGGTCGGTGAGGAATCGATCATTCAGGGGAACGTGCGCGTCTACCCCTTCAAGACGATCGAGGCCGGCGCCTTCGTCAACACGTCGGTGATCTGGGAGTCGCGCGGTCAGGCGCATCTGTTCGGCGCCCGTGGAGTCACCGGCATCCTGAACGTGGAGATCACCCCCGAGCTGGTGGTCCGGCTCGCCGGGGCGTACGCGACGACCCTGAAGAAGGGCGCGACGGTCACCACGGCCCGTGACCACTCCCGCGGCGCGAGAGCGCTCAAGCGGGCGGTGATCTCGGCGCTGCAGTGCAGCGCGATCAACGTGCGCGACCTGGAGAACGTACCGCTGCCGGTGGCGCGGCAGCAGACCGCGCGGGGTACCGCGGGCGGGATCGTGGTGCGGACCTCGCCCGGAGTACCGGACTCGGTCGACATCATGTTCCTGGACGAGCGGGGAGCGGACCTCTCGCTCCAGCAGCAGCGCAAGCTGGACCGGGTGTACGCGCGGCAGGAGTACCGGCGGGCGTTCCCGGGCGAGATCGGCGACCTGCAGTTCCCGGGCAGTGTCTTCGACGCCTACACGGGGTCCCTGCTGCGCCGGGTGGACACGACCGGTGTCGCCGATTCCGGGCTCAAGGTGGTCGTGGACGCCTCCAACGGCAGTGCCGGGCTGGTTCTGCCCAGCCTGCTGGGCCGGCTCGAAGTGGACGCGCTGACGATCAACCCGGGGCTCGACGAGTCCCGGCCGACGGAGACCGCGGAGTCCCGGCGGGCCGGGCTGGTGCGGCTCGGGGAGATCGTGGCCTCGGCGCGGGCCGCCTTCGGAGTGCGCTTCGACCCGGTGGGCGAGCGGATCTCCCTGGTGGACGAGCGCGGGCGGATCATCGAGGACGACCGGGCACTGCTGGTGCTGCTCGACCTGGTGGCCGCGGAGAAGCGCAGCGGCAAGGTGGCGCTGCCGGTGACCACGACCCGGATCGCCGAGCAGGTGGCGGCGTACCACGGGACGCAGGTCGAGTGGACGACGACCTCGCCCGACGACCTGACGCGCGTGGGCCGGGCGGAGAACACGATCTTCGGCGGGGACGGCCGGGGCGGCTACATCGTTCCGGAGTTCAGCAGCGTCTTCGACGGGTCGGCGGCGTTCGTCCAGCTGATCGGGCTGGTGGCGCGGACGCAGCTCACGCTGAGCCAGATCGATGCGCGGATACCGCGAGCCCATGTACTCAAGCGGGACGTGCCGACCCCGTGGGCGGTGAAGGGGCTCGTCATGCGGCGGGTCGTGGAGGCGGCGGGGGACCGGCAGGTGGACACCACCGACGGTGTGCGGGTGGTCGAGGCCGACGGGCGGTGGGCGCTGGTCCTGCCGGACCCGGCGGAGGCGGTCACGCACCTGTGGGCCGAGGGTCCCGACGACGCGTCCGCGCAGGCGCTGCTGGACGAGTGGGCGGGCGTGGTGGACGGCGCCGGGCACTGAGCTCCCGTAGCCGACGGAAACGGCGTGGTCCGGTGGGCCGGGTGCGGCGGAAGCCGCTCCCTGTCCACCGGACGGGCGCATTCGGTGTGGGCGGCGCCGACATGCGACGATGAGCGGCATGTCGCAGCCGCCCCACAACCGGAGTTCGGCGCCGGCGCCTCCCGCGCGCCCGGACGCCTCCATGTCGCTGCTGACGCACGTGATGGACCACAGCCTCGACGAGGGCTACGCGCAAGCGTCGGCCCGGCGCGAGGCGGAGGGCACGGCGGGTCTGCCGCGCACCCTGAAGGCCAAGCTGGCGCTCGCCGCCGGGCTCGTGCTCGCCGCCATGGTCGTCACGCTGGGTGCCGCCCAGGCGCGGATAGCCGCGCCGGTGCTGGCCAAGGAACGGCAGGAGCTGATCGACCGGGTGCAGCGGGCCGACGAGCACGCGGACGGCCTGGAGCGGGACATCGAGCGGCTGCGGGAGAACGTCGCGAGCCGCCAGCGAGAGGCGCTCAAGCAGCACGGCGGGGACCAGGGGCAGCTCGTGGCGCTGCTGTCCGGTGCGACGGAAGTCCAGGGGCCCGGTCTCAAGCTGGTCGTGGACGACGCGAAGGGCTCCTCCTCGGGCGGTGGCGGCAAGCCGCGCGAGAACGCCGGGTTCTCGGACACCGGCCGGCTGCGGGACCGGGACATGCAGAAGATCGTCAACGGGCTCTGGCAGTCCGGCGCCGAGGCGGTCTCGATCAACGGGCAGCGGCTGACGGCGTTGTCGGCGATCAGGGCCGCGGGCGACGCGATACTGGTCGACAACAGGCCGCTGGTGCCGCCGTACGAGGTGCTGGCGGTGGGGGACAAGAAGCGGCTCGGGACGGCCTTCCAGGACTCCGCGGACGGCCAGTACCTGCACGCGCTGCAGGAGAACTACGGGATCCGCGCCACCTTGTCCCCGGCGGACGGGCTGCGGCTGCCCGCCGCGTCGAGCCTGACCGTACGTACAGCTACAGCAGAAGAGCCGAAGAAGGGTGCATCGTGATCGCGGTACTGGGCCTGGTGGCCGGAGTGGTGGTCGGACTTCTGGTCCGGCCCGAAGTGCCGGCCGTCGTCGAGCCTTATCTGCCGATCGCCGTGGTGGCGGCGCTGGACGCGGTGTTCGGGGGTCTGCGCGCGATGCTGGACGGCATCTTCGTCGACAAGGTCTTCGTGGTGTCGTTCCTGTCGAACGTGGTCGTCGCGGCGCTGATCGTCTTCCTCGGCGACAAGCTGGGCGTCGGCTCGCAGCTGTCCACCGGTGTGGTCGTGGTCTTCGGCATCCGCATCTTCTCCAACGCCGCGGCCATCCGCCGGCACGTGTTCCGGGCGTGAGGCCGATGGGTACGAACGACAACCCGCCCGAGGAGCCGATGGGCTCCGAGCTGCCGCCGGAAGACGGGCCGGCCCGGCCCGCCGAGCCCGCGGCGGCCGGCGAGGGAGCCCGGGGCGGCCAGGCCGGTCAGCCGGGTCAGCCCGGTGAGCCCGGCCAGGCCGCGAAGCCCGCCGAGGCCGCGCAGAGCGGCCGGCGGCGGCTGGCGGAGGCGGTGTGGCCGCCGCGCGTGAGCCGCGCCCAACTGATCGTCGCGCTGCTCCTGTTCGTCCTCGGGTTGGGCCTGGCCATCCAGGTGCGCTCGAACAGCGACTCCAGCGCGCTGCGCGGTGCCCGTCAGGAGGACCTCGTACGGATCCTCGACGAGCTCGACGGGCGGACCAAGCGCCTGGAGGACGAGAAGCAGCGGCTGGATGACCAGCGCAAGGAACTGGAGAGCAGCTCGAACCAGGCCGAGGAGGCCCGTCGCCAGACGGTCGAGAAGGAACGCCAACTCGGGATCCTGGCCGGTACGGTGGCGGCGCAGGGACCGGGCATCACCTTGAAGATCACCGATCCCAAGGGGCAGGTGCAGTCGGACCAGCTGCTGGACACCCTCCAGGAGCTGCGGGCGGCCGGGGCCGAGGCGATCCAGGTCAACGGGGTGCGCATCGTGGCGAGCTCGTTCTTCTCGGACGAAGGCGGCGGGATCGGGATCGACGGTAAGAAGATCACACAGCCTTATGAGTTCAAGGTGATCGGCAAGCCGCAGGATCTGGAGCCCGCCCTGAACATTCCCGGCGGTGTCGTGCAGACGCTGGAGAAGGAACAGGCCACCGTTGCCGTCACACGGTCGGCGAAGATCGTTGTGGATGCCTTGCGGGCTGCGAAGCAGCCTGACTACGCTCGGTCGTCAACGTCGTGACGCGGGACGGAGCGCGGACGGGCTCACGCGGGCTGATGCCTGCGGGGGGTCGGCGCACTGAAGTCGTGCCGCGTGGTGGAAACTGTCTGGTGGTTACGGACGTTGTGAGAATGTCCGGGTCGGCAGGTGTGTGCATTCGGAGTTCGTCCTGCCCCACGGGCGGGTCTGTTTCGTTCAAGGGGAATCGCCCGTGAAGTTGTTTGAGAAGTTGTTCGGCAAGAAGAACCGCGAGGAAAGCGGTGCGGCCAAGCACCGCGCGGGGCAGGGAGAGGTGGAAGGGCAGGGCGACCGGCCGCTCTTCCGTGACGAGGTCGCCGGCGCGGGGGATGTTTCGGGCGCGCCGGGCGCGTCGTCTGTTGACCCTGCCGGTTCCGGACGCATAGGTTTCGGTGAACCATCAACCTCAAGTTCGGGTGGAGGGTTTGCCCCCGACCCGTATGCCACCAATGCCTCCGCGGGGCAGCCGCGGCGCGAGGAGCCGTCCATGTCGGCCGAGCAGGTTTGCAGCAGGTGCGGACACCGCAGCGATGCGGCCAGCCGGTTCTGCTCCAACTGCGGCGCGCCGCTGCGGGCGGGCCTGACGCCGGAGCGTGCCTCGGAGACCACGTCCACCATCTCGATCTCGGGCCTCGAGGCCTACGAGGCCGAGGTGTCGGGACAACAGCACGTGTCGTCCTCGCTGTCCCCCGAGGCCCAGGCCGCGGTGGAAGCTCTGCCTCCGGGTTCCGCTCTGCTCATCGTGCGGCGCGGACCCAACTCCGGCAGCCGCTTCCTCTTGGACGGTGAGCTGACCACGGCGGGCCGGCACCCGCAGAGCGACATCTTCCTGGACGACGTCACGGTCTCCCGGCGGCATGTCGAGTTCCGCAGGAGCCAGGACGGCGGCTTCACCGTCGCCGACGTGGGCAGCCTCAACGGCACGTACGTGAACCGTGAGCCGATCGACTCGGTCGCCCTGCACAACGGCGACGAAGTACAGATCGGCAAGTACCGGATGGTCTTCTACGCGAGCCTGCGGGGCATCTGACCGCCCCCTGGGCTCCGCCTGGGGGGACACCCACCTCCGGACCCCGTCCGGGGGACACCCCCAGAGGGAAGGTCCCATGCTGCGTATCCCGGCCGGCGGTGCCCCGAAGAGCGGCGCCGCCGGCAGTGCCGGCTCGGCCGGGCGGCTGGTGAGCATCGGCACGGTGCTCACGCTGCTGCGCGACGAGTTCCCCGAAGTCACGATCTCGAAGATCCGCTTCCTGGAGGCGGAGGGGCTCGTCGAGCCCCGGCGCACACCTTCCGGATACCGCAAGTTCAGCACCGAGGACGTCGAGCGGCTGGCCCGGATCCTGCGGTTGCAGCGGGACCACTACCTGCCGTTGAAGGTCATTCGCGAGCAGTTGGACGCGCTCGCCCGCGGCGAGCAGATCCGGATCCCCGCGCCCACGGCGCACGGGGAGTCCGTCGATCCCGCGAGCCCTTCCGCCGTCTACGGCGAGGTAGGCCGGGAGCGGTCCACCGCGGCCCGGGTGGGGCGCGCCGAGCTGCTCTCCGCGGCCGAGGTGGACGAGGCGCAGCTCGCGGAGTGGGAGTCGTACGGGCTGATCGGAGAGGCCCCGGGCGGCGGATTCGACGCCGAGACGGTCACCGTGGCCCGGCTGGTGGCGGATCTGGGCCGGTTCGGGCTGGAGCCGCGGCACCTGCGGGCCATGAAGGCCGCCGCGGACCGCGAGGCGGGTCTGGTGGAGCAGGTCGTGGCACCGCTGCGGCGGCACCGCAACCCGCAGACCCGGGCGCACGCCGAGGCCACTCTGAAGGAGCTCGCGGGGCTGTCCGTACGGCTCCACGAGGCCCTGGTACAGACCGCGCTCGGGGTCCGTCTGCACTGACCTCGGTGATCCCCGAGGGGGGCCCGACTACCCAAACCTGCCGGGCAGGTCCTAGGGTTGCTGTGTGAACGAGCTCGACGTTGTGGGTGTCCGGGTGGAAATGCCCTCCAACCAACCGATCGTGCTCCTGCGTGAAGTGGGAGGCGACCGGTACCTCCCCATCTGGATCGGACCAGGGGAGGCGACCGCCATTGCCTTCGCGCAGCAGGGCATGGCCCCTGCCCGGCCGCTGACGCACGACCTGTTCAAGGACGTGCTGGAGGCGATCGGCGAGGAGCTCACCGAGGTCCGGATCACGGATCTGCGGGAGGGCGTCTTCTACGCGGAGCTTGTCTTCGCCAGCGGGGTCGAGGTGAGTGCGCGGCCTTCCGACGCCATAGCGCTGGCCCTGCGTACCGGGACGCCGATCTACGGGAGCGACGGCGTGCTGGACGACGCCGGAATCGCCATTCCGGACGAGCAGGAGGACGAGGTGGAGAAGTTCCGCGAGTTCCTCGACCAGATCTCCCCGGAGGACTTCGGTACCGGCCCGCAGTGAGCCTTCGGCCGCGCCGTCCGCGCCGCGTGTCCACGGGGTGAATCAGCCCATTCGGTTAGCTTTTCCCCGGCACAGGACACGGGAAACCACTCTCAGGGTGATTATCACTCGGCGTGCCGAGTGTGGCGATCGTTGACGCACCCCTGGTGACTGCCTACCTTCGAGGGGGCAGGTCAAGGACGGAGGGTCGGCGTGAGAGTCACGGGCGACGGTACGACCGGGGGCATCCCCGTGCGGAGTGACGGTGGGCCGTACCCGCTCCACGGCAGTGCGGCCGGTTCCGCGCGCCGCCAGCCGGACAACGCGCCGGTCGCACCGGTGGGCGCGGACGCGGCACCCGAGCAGGTGGGCTACCGGGGACCGACCGCGTGCGCCGCGGCGGGCATCACGTACCGCCAGCTCGACTACTGGGCGCGGACCGGGCTGGTGGAGCCCACGGTGCGCCCCGCGTACGGCTCGGGGACCCAGCGTCTCTACAGCTTCCGGGACGTCGTCGTCCTGAAGATCGTCAAGCGCTTCCTGGACACCGGGGTGGCGCTGCAGAACATCCGGACCGCCGTCCAGCACCTGCGCGACCGCGGGTTCTCGGACCTGGAGCGCATGACGCTGATGAGCGACGGCGCCACCGTGTACGAGTGCACCTCGCCGGACCAGGTCGTGAGCCTGCTCCAGGGCGGGCAGGGCATCTTCGGCATCGCCGTGGGCGTGGTCTGGCGCGACGTGGAGAACGCGCTGTCGCAGCTGCACGGCGAGCGGGTCGACACCGGCGAGACGGTGGTCGGCCACAACGCGACGGACGAGCTGGCGGCGCGGCGCAACCGGGCCGGCTGAGACCCCTTCCCGGCGCGGTCGGAAGACGCCGGGCCCGGCCCCGGCCGAATGTCAGTGGCATGAGGCAGCATCGGGGCTGTGAGAGCCGCGCCGACCATCCTGCACCTGGACATGGACGCCTTCTACGCCTCCGTGGAGCAGGCGTCGAAGCCGAGCCTGCGCGGGAAGGCCGTGATCGTCGGCGGGCTCGGACCGCGCGGGGTGGTCGCCACCGCGTCCTACGAGGCCCGGCGCTTCGGGGTGCATTCGGCGATGCCGATGGGCCAGGCGCGCCGGCTCTGCCCGAACGGCGCGTACCTGATCCCCCGCTTCCGGCTGTACCAGGCGGTCAGCGAGGTGGTCATGGGACTGCTGCGGGAGCTGTCCCCGCTCGTGGAGCCCCTGAGCCTGGACGAGGCCTTCGTGGACCTGGAGGCGGGCGGGACCGCCTTCGACTCGAAGAGCGCCCGGGAGACGGGGGAGCGGCTGCGGGCGGACATCCGGGCCGCGACCGGACTGAGCGGCTCCGTCGGGCTGGCGGGCTCCAAGATGCTGGCCAAGGTGGCGTCCGAGGAGGCCAAGCCGGCCGGGCTGCTGCTGATCGAGCCGGGGACCGAACGGGAGCTGCTCGCCCCGATGACGGTACGGACCCTGCCCGGGGTGGGGCCGGTCACCGGGGAGCACCTGCGGCGGGCCGGCATCAGCACGGTCGGGGAGCTGGCCGAAGCCGGGGAGGACGAGCTGGTCCGGCTGGTGGGGCGCTCGCACGGGGTCGGGCTGTACCGGATGGCGCTGGGGCTGGACGACCGGCCGGTGGTCGCCGAGCGCGACGCGAAGTCCGTGTCGGTGGAGGACACCTTCGACGTGGACCTGCACGACGCGGTGCGGATCCGGACCGAGGTGCAGCGTCTCGCCGACCGGTGCGTGCAGCGGCTGCGGGGCTCGGGGCACTCGGGGCGCACGATCGTGCTGAAGGTGCGGCGCTACGACTTCTCGACCCTGACGCGCTCCGAGACGCTGCGGGGGCCCACCGACGACCCCGCGGTGGTGCGGGAGGCCGCGGCGCGGCTGCTGGAGGCGGTGGACACCATGGGCGGGGTCCGGCTGCTGGGGGTGGGCGTGACGGGCCTCGCGGACTACACGCAGGAGGACCTGTTCGCGCAGTCCAAGGCGGCGGAGGCGGAGGCCGCCGCGGAGGCAGCCGCGGAAGCAGCGGCGGAGGCAGCGGCGCAGGCGGCTGCCGAGGCGGCCGTGGAGGGCGCGGCCGCCGAGCCGGCAGGTGCCCGGGAGGCCGGGGTGCCAGGAGCGCCTGGAGGGCCCGGAGAGGCCCCGCAGGGTGCGCAGACGGCAGCGCCGGCCGGGGAACCGGAGCCCGCCCCGGAGCGGCGCTGGGCGGCCGGGAGTGACGTACTGCACGCCGTGTACGGGCCCGGGTGGGTGCAGGGCAGCGGGGTCGGGAGGGTGACCGTGCGGTTCGAGCAGCCCGGATCGCCGCCGGGCCGGGTGCGGACCTTCCGGGTGGACGACCCCGAGCTGGAACCCTCCGATCCGCTGCCCCTCGTGGGGCAGGCCGGGACGGACGGGATCTAGGGGGTGTCCTCGCCGTTCGCCAGGCGGCCGAAGTCGCGCTGGATGTCCGACGGGAGGGAGACGTCCAGTCCGTAGTGGTGGTAGAGCTGGAGTTCCTGTTCGGGGGAGAGGTGGCGGCCGACGCCGAAGTCGGGGGCGTCCTTGATGAGGGAGCGCTCGAAGGGGACCCGCAGGGTGTCGTCGACGACCTCGCTCGGCTCCAGCGGGACGAACGCGTCCCGGCTGAACAGGCCCGTCCGGACGGCGGCCCATTCGGGCACGCCCGTGGCATCGTCGAGGTAGACCTCGTCAACGGTGCCGATCTTGGTTCCGTTGCGGTCGAACGCCTTGCGGCCGATCAGGCTGCGCGGATCGATGTCGGTCTGCACGGTCCCTCCATATGGTCGCAACTCCTCCGTAATGACTACAGAAGGGCATTTCCGGAGTACGGGCCACTCGAGGCAGGTCCCAGAACCTCGCTGGTAGGCTGGGTGATGGCTGTTGACCCTGTGCGGGAGAGTCCTCCGAGTGAGTACGACGGAGGCGCCGAAGGAGCAAATCCTCCCCGGAATCTCTCAGGCATACGTACCGCACGTGACGAGGCCACTCTGGAAAGCAGGGGCGGGTACCGGGCGCGCAGTGCCGGTTCCCCTCCTCACCGACGGTGAAAGCCGGAATCCGCGGGTCACCCCCGCGACTCCGGTGAAGCTCTCAGGTTGAGATGACAGAGGGGGAGGCCGTCCGGGTGCCCGCGCCGTGGTGCCCCTCGCAGGTCGTACGACCCAGGAGGCCTCCGTACATGACCGCCAACCGCATTCCGCTCTCCCAGCTGGAGCGAGGCATCCCCTTCGAGCAGCGCCACATCGGCCCGGATGCCGAGGCGCAGGCGAAGATGCTCGCCCACGTGGGCTACGGCTCGCTGGACGAACTGACCGCCGCCGCGGTGCCGGATGTGATCAAGAGCGCCGAGGCGCTGAACCTGCCCGAGGCGCGGACCGAGGCCGAGGTGCTGGCCGAGCTCCGCTCCCTCGCCGACCGCAACCAGGTCCTCACCCCGATGATCGGTCTCGGCTACTACGGGACCTTCACGCCGCCGGTGATCCTGCGCAACGTGATGGAGAACCCGGCCTGGTACACGGCGTACACGCCCTACCAGCCCGAGATCTCGCAGGGCCGCCTGGAGGCGCTCCTCAACTTCCAGACCGTCGTCGCCGACCTCACCGGTCTGCCGACCTCCGGCGCCTCCCTGCTCGACGAGGGCACCGCGGCCGCCGAGGCCATGACGCTGGCCCGCCGCGTCGGCAAGTCCAAGGGCAACATCTTCCTCGTCGACGCCGACGCGCTGCCGCAGACGATCGCCGTGATCGAGACCCGCGCCGAGCCGATCGGCATCGAGATCGTCGTCGCCGACCTCTCCGAGGGCATCCCGGCCGAGGTCGCCGAGCGCGGCGTCTACGGTGTGCTCCTGCAGTACCCGGGCGCCTCCGGCGCCGTACGGGACATCAAGCCGGTCATCGACCAGGCGCACGGCCTCGGCGCGATCGTCGCCGTCTCCGCCGACCTGCTCGCGCTGACCCTGCTGACCTCCCCGGGCGCGCTCGGCGCGGACATCGCCGTCGGCACCACCCAGCGCTTCGGCGTCCCGATGGGCTTCGGCGGCCCGCACGCCGGCTACATGGCCGTCCAGGACAAGCACGCCCGCTCGCTGCCGGGCCGCCTCGTCGGCGTCTCCGTGGACGCGGACGGCAACAAGGCGTACCGCCTGGCCCTGCAGACCCGCGAGCAGCACATCCGCCGCGAGAAGGCCACCAGCAACATCTGCACCGCGCAGGTGCTGCTCGCCGTCATGGCCGGCATGTACGCCGTCTACCACGGTCCGGACGGCCTGCGGACGATCGCCCGCCGTACGCACCGCTACGCGGCCCTGCTCGCGGCCGGTCTGACGGCCGGCGGCGTCGAGCTGGTGCACGGCTCGTACTTCGACACCCTCACCGCCCGGGTGCCCGGCAAGGCCGCCGAGGTCGTCGCCGCCGCCCGCGAGGGCGGGGTCAACCTGTTCCAGGTCGACGCCGACCACGTCTCCGTCTCCTGCGACGAGACGACGCTGCGCGCCGGCGTCGAGGCCGTCTGGGCCGCCTTCGGCGTGAGCGCGGACATCGAGGCGCTGGACGAGACCACCGCCGACGCGCTGCCCGAGGCCCTGCTGCGCTCGGACGACTACCTGGCGCACCCGGTCTTCCACCAGCACCGCAGCGAGACCGCGATGCTGCGCTACCTGCGCAAGCTGGCGGACAAGGACTACGCGCTGGACCGCGGCATGATCCCGCTGGGCTCCTGCACCATGAAGCTCAACGCGACCACCGAGATGGAGCCGGTCACCTGGCCCGAATTCGGCCAGCTGCACCCGTTCGCCCCGGTCGAGCAGGCCGAGGGGTACCTCACGCTCATCACCGAGCTGGAGGAACGTCTCTGCGAGGTCACCGGCTACGACAAGGTCTCCATCCAGCCGAACGCCGGCTCCCAGGGTGAGCTCGCCGGTCTGCTGGCCGTCCGCGCCTACCACCGGGCGAACGGTGACGAGCAGCGCACCGTCTGCCTCATCCCGTCCTCCGCGCACGGCACCAACGCCGCCAGCGCCGTGATGGCCGGCATGAAGGTCGTCGTCGTCAAGACCGCCGACGACGGCGAGGTGGACGCGGCCGACCTGCGCGCCAAGATCGAGCAGTACCGCGACGAGCTCGCCGTACTGATGATCACCTACCCCTCGACGCACGGTGTGTTCGAGGAGCACGTCGCCGACATCTGCGCCCAGGTGCACGAGGCCGGCGGCCAGGTCTACGTGGACGGCGCCAACCTCAACGCCCTGGTGGGCCTGGCCAAGCCGGGTCACTTCGGCGGCGACGTCTCGCACCTGAACCTGCACAAGACCTTCTGCATCCCGCACGGCGGCGGCGGCCCGGGCGTCGGCCCGGTCGGCGTCCGGGCGCACCTGGCCCCGTACCTGCCGAACCACCCGCTCCAGCCGACCGCGGGCCCGGAGACGGGCGTCGGCCCGATCTCGGCGGCGCCGTGGGGCTCGGCCGGCATCCTGCCGATCTCCTGGTCGTACGTGCGCCTCATGGGCGGCGAGGGCCTCAAGCGCGCCACCCAGGTGGCCGTACTCGGCGCGAACTACATCGCCAAGCGCCTGGAGCCGCACTACCCGGTGCTCTACACCGGCCCGGGCAACCTGGTCGCGCACGAGTGCATCATCGACATGCGCCCGCTGTCCAAGGCGACGGGCGTCAGCATCGACGACATCGCCAAGCGCCTGATCGACTACGGCTTCCACGCGCCCACCATGTCGTTCCCCGTGGCCGGCACGCTGATGATCGAGCCGACGGAGTCCGAGGACCTCGCCGAGATCGACCGCTTCTGCGACGCGATGATCGCCATCCGCGGCGAGATCGACCGGGTCGCGGGCGGCGAGTGGCCGGTGGACGACAACCCGCTGGCGAACTCCCCGCACACGGCGGCGGCGCTGGGCGGCGAGTGGAACCACCCGTACAGCCGCGACGAGGCCGTCTTCCCCGGTGGGGTCACGGCCGCGGAGAAGTACTGGCCGCCGGTGCGCCGCATCGACGGTGCCTTCGGCGACCGCAACCTGGTCTGCTCCTGCCCGCCGCTGGACGAGTACGACAACTGACACATTCGTATGACGTGACGGCATGACGAAGGGGCCGGTCCGGGAGAATCATTCCGGGCCGGCCCCTCGTCGTTCGTCCCTGCTCCGTTCCCGTTCAGTGCTGTCGCCGACTAGGCCGCCTTCATCACGTGCGCCGCCGCGAGCGGGCGGTGCGGGGCGATGATCTGGCCGTCCGGCAGCAGCTCACCGGTGTCCTCGAAGAGCAGGACGCCGTTGCACAGCAGGCTCCAGCCCTGTTCCGGGTGGTTGGCCAACGGCTTGGCGGCCTCCCGGTCGGCGGAGTCGGCTGACGGGCACGCTGGCTGGTGCTGGCACATGGATGCGTTCTTTCGCTGCGATGTGGTCTGTGTGCTGCGGCTCGAAGCTTTGTTCATGGCCGCCCCCCGTATCAACGTCTTGGTTTGGTCAGGGTCCCAGTGTTGCCCTCCGGAGTTGCGTCCGCAGGGATTTCCCGGCAGCTGTCCTCATAGATTGATGACGCATCACTCGTGCGGGCGGTTCAGGTCAACTCCCCTGTCATTTCGGATGGTTCGGGGATGGCCCGGCCGGGCTAGGCCGAATGGGTCGTACGGACCACCGGCATGGAACGCACCTGCTCAGACCCGCTGCACCGCGGCCCCGGACCCGCTCAGGCGGCCGGCGCGGCCAGCGACGGCGGGACCGGCGGGCTCGGCGGAGTGAGCCGGTGCGTCATCACGGGCAGCAGTTCGGACACCGGATGCGGCCGGTACGGGGCGATACCGGGCGGGGCCGGAGCCAGCGGCACCAGCAGATCCGCGGCGGCGGGCAGCCCGGCGGAGGCGTCGGCGCCGACCGCCCCGTGCAGCCACAGCGTCAGCATGTACAGCTCCGGTACGGAGAGCAACCGCGGCTGGTAGCTCTTGGCGAGCGATTCCGCCTGGCGCAGGGCGCGTTCGGTGGCCGCGACATAGGGGCCCTCGAAGAAATGGGAGAAGACCCAGCCGTCCGGCGTCAGCCGGGTGTCCGCGGCCGCGACGTAGCGGTCGCCGCTGCGGATCAGGAACCGCCAGGCGGTCAGCCGGGTGCGGGGCGGGCGGCCCCCCGCTGCCAGCTGGGAGATGTTCAGCCGGTCCAGGACGTGGACCGGCAGCGGCAGTTCGGCGGTCATCGGGCCCTGCAGCGCGCGCAGGGCCGGAGTGTGCGCCTCGTGGACGGCGGTGGGGGAACCGAGTGCCGCGAGGACGCTGCGCAGGGCGGGCGCGGGAGCCGGAGGGACATGCAGCGGCATGGTGGGTCGCCTCTCACTTGGGAGACCTGTGGAACAGGGCAGGTGCGGACGGCGCTGTCGCATTCTGGGGCCAGAGGGGGGCTGAGGGGCAATGGCCGCGCGCCAACTCTCTGCCTCGTTTGCGGAGTTTATACGACATGTGTTCACGCAGTGTTTCGGCTAGCTGTCCCGCCTATTGACGACAAGGCGCTTACCGGTCCCGCTGACATGGCTTTCATGCCGGTTGCACGCGAACAATACGCGCTGACCTCGGAGGTTACCGGACGGGGGCTCGGCTGGAAAGCGTCCATTATCCGGAACCGGCAAAACCCATGCTGAATTTGCATAAGACGCCTTGCCAAGTGAATGTGCCATAGCGCCCTTCGGCCAAACCGGCGCGCGCTCCCCGCCACGCACGCCCCCCGTGCGTTATGGATCTCGCCTCCGGGGCATCATCGACCGTACACGCGCGCCTGGGTGGCATGGGCCAGGCGCAATCGAGGAGGGACGCTCCGATGGGGGAGAAGGTCGTGGCGGGCGGATTCGACCTGTCCGATCGGCAGAAGTATCGGAGGAAGCTCCACGAGTGCCTGGAGGGGCTGGAGCGGCTTCTGGCGGAGAAGAGGTTCGATCGTCCCAAGAACATGATGGGGCTGGAGATCGAGCTGAATCTGGCGGGTTCCGACGGGTTGCCGAGAATGGTGAATGCGCAGGTTCTGGAGCGGATAGCGAGCCAGGATTTCCAGACCGAACTCGGAATGTTCAATCTGGAGGTGAACGTACTTCCGCACCGCCTCGGCGGCCGGGTATTCGACCAGCTCGCCGAGGAACTGAGCGCGGGGCTCGGCTACGCCCACCGGCAGGCCGCGGAGATCGACGCCGGGGTGGTGATGATCGGCATCCTGCCGACGATCACCCGCTCCGACCTGGTCACCGCCAACCTCTCCGCGGTGGACCGCTACTCGCTGCTGAACGAGCAGATCCTGATGATGCGCGGGGAGGACTTCCTGCTCGACATCGACGGGGTCGAGCGGCTCACCTGGAGCACCGGGTCGATCGTCCCGGAGGCCGCCTGTACCTCGGTGCAGCTGCACCTCCAGGTGACGCCGGGCCGGTTCGCCGACGTGTGGAACGCGGCGCAGGCGGTGACCGCCGTACAGATAGCCGTCGGCGCCAACTCGCCGTTCCTGTTCGGGCGCGAGCTGTGGCGGGAGTCGCGGCCGCCGCTCTTCACCCAGGCCACCGACACCCGGCCGCCCGAGCTGCAGGCCCAGGGGGTGCGGCCGCGGACCTGGTTCGGGGAGCGCTGGGTGGAGTCGGCGTACGAGCTCTTCGCCGAGAACGTCCGGTACTTCCCGGCGCTGCTGCCCATCTGCGACGAGGAGGAGCCGCTGCGCGTGCTCGCCGAGGGCGGGGTGCCGAGCCTCCAGGAGCTGGTCCTGCACAACGGCACGGTCTACCGGTGGAACCGGCCCGTGTACGGGGTCGCCGACGGGATGCCGCACCTGCGGGTGGAGAACCGGGTGCTGCCGGCCGGGCCGACGGTCGCCGACGTGGTGGCGAACGCCGCCTTCTACTACGGGCTCGTGCGGACGCTCGCCGACGAGCAGCGGCCGGTGTGGACGCGGCTGCCGTTCGCCGAGGCGGAGGCCAACTTCGACGCGGCCTGCCGGTACGGCATCGACGCGCGGCTGCGCTGGCCGCGCCGGGGCCGCGGCGGCGGCCTGGCCAGCGTGTCCGCCGTCCGACTGGTCCTGGACGAGCTGCTGCCGATGGCGGCGGCCGGGCTGGACGCGTGGGGCATCGAGCCCGCCGACCGCGACCTGTACCTCGGCATCATCGAGGAGCGCTGCCAGCGGCGGGTCAACGGGGCGACCTGGCAGGTGGACACCTACCACCGGGCGCTCGCGTCCGGGATGGGACGGGACGAGGCCCTGGCCGCCATCACCCGGCGCTACAGCGAGCTGATGCACAAGGGCGACCCCGTGCACACGTGGCCGGTCGGGCTGGCGGACGAGGAGGTGAGCGCCGCGGTGCCGGCGCGGCGCTGATCCGGTGCGGCGCTGATCCGGTGCGGCGCTGAACCGGTGCGGCCGCCGGCCCGCCGAGCCGGCGCCGCCGCCCGCGTTCCGGGTCCGGTGATCCCCTTCCCCCGCCGAAGGGGCAGTATGGGGTGGACGAAGCGGAACGGCGGGACGGGAGTCGGACGTGCGGGCGGATCCGGAGCCGGTGGTCAAGGCGTTGCACGAGGACGGGCAGGGGGTCCTGCGCACCGAGACGCTGCTCGTGCTGGCGCTGTCGCTGGGGGCGAGCGCCTGCTCCTCGCTGATCAGCTTCATCGGCTCGTTGACCAAGCCGGGCGGCCTCAAGGACCAGGCCGCCACGCTCAACGGCTCGTACGCCCCCGGCCGGCCGTGGCTGGACCTGGCCTGGCAGCTGTTCGGCATCGGCACCGCGCTGGTGCCGGTGCTGCTGGTCGCCCACCTGCTGACCCGGGAGGGCGTGCCGGGGCTGCGGGTGCTGGGCTTCGACCGCACCCGGCCCGGCTGGGACCTGGGGCGCGGAGCCCTGGTCGCGGCCGGGATCGGGAGCGCGGGGCTGGCCTTCTACCTGGCGGCGCGGGCGAGCGGGTTCAACCTCACGGTGGTGCCGGAGGCGCTGCCCGACGTGTGGTGGAAGTTCCCCGTGCTGATCCTCTCCGCCCTGCAGAACGCCGTGGTGGAAGAGATCATCGTGCTGGCCTACCTGCTGCGCCGGCTCGACCAGCTGGGCTGGTCGCCCATGGCCGCACTGCTGGCCAGCTCGGTGCTGCGCGGCTCGTACCACCTCTACCAGGGCATCGGCGGCTTCCTCGGCAACATGGTGATGGGCGTCGTCTTCGTGCTGGCCTACCGCCGCTGGGGCCGGGTGGGGCCGCTGGTCGTCGCGCACGCGCTGCTCGACATCGTGGCCTTCGGCGGGTACGCGCTGCTCGCGGGCAAGGTGGGCTGGCTGCCGACGCCGTAGGCGGCCACGGCGCCGGCGCTCGCTCTCGTCCGTCAGGGGCGGGCGAGCAGTTCGCCGTCGATGACGGTGACCGCGTTGCCGGTCAGGAGTGTACGGTCGCCGGCCAGCCGGACCGCGACGCGACCGGTGCGCGCCCCGCCCTGGAGGCCGACGAGCGAGGTACGGCCCAGCCGGGCGGCCCAGAACGGGGCGAGCGCGGTGTGGGCGCTGCCGGTGACCGGGTCCTCGTCGATCCCGAGGGCCGGGAAGAAACCGCGGGAGACGAAGTCGTACCCGCGGGAGGGGTCCTCGGCGGCCGCGGTGACGATGACCCCGCGGCGGGAGTGGCCGCGCAGGGCGGCGAGGTCGGGGGTGAGCTCCCGTACGGCCCGCTCGTCCGCCAGCTCGACGAGCAGGTCGCCGATGTGCTCGGACGTGTCGTGGACGGACACGATCTCCGCGCCGAGGGCGCTCCGTACGCCGGGGTCCGCTTCCACCGGTGTCAGTGAGGACGTCGGGAAGTCCATGGTGATCGTGCCGTCGGCCGTGGTCTCGGAGGTCTCGGCGTTCGTGGCGTTCGCGGTGGTCACGGCCGTGAGGATGCCGCACCGCGCGGAGAACCGGATCAGCCCCGTGGCCAGGCCGCTCGTCGCGATCACGTGCGCCGTGGCGAGCGTGGCGTGGCCGCACATGTCGACCTCGGCGGTCGGGGTGAACCAGCGCAGGGCCCAGTCGGCGTCCCCGCCGGGCGGCAGCGGGCGGGCGAACGCGGTCTCGGAGAGGTTGACCTCGGCGGCGACCTGCTGGAGCCAGGCGTCCGGGGGGAACTCGCCGTCGAGGAGGAGGACTCCGGCGGGGTTGCCGCGGAAGGGGCGGTCGGTGAAGGCGTCGACGATTCGGAGGCGCATGCACCGACGGTAGGGCGGTTCCTTGAACGTCGACAAAGGCCAATCGCGGATGACTGGCCTGGTCAGGCACGTGTTCGGTACGAGTTTCCGATATATCGTTGACGCATCGCGATGGGTCAACGATAGTAGAGACATCGCAAGAGCGATGACAGGAAACCGCAAGACGAAAGGAGCGCAGTCATGCGTTCACACGGACAGCACGAACACGAGCACGGCCGGGGCCACGGCCACTGCGGGCCCGATCGTCGGGAGGAGTTCAAGGGGCGGCGCGCCGCCTTCGGCCCGTTCGGACCGCCCTTCGGCGGCGGCCCCTGGGGCGGGCGCGGTGGGCGCGGCGGACCGCGCGGCCGGGCCCGGCGCGGAGACGTGCGCGCCTCGATCCTGGCGCTGCTGAAGGACCGGCCGATGCACGGCTACGAGATGATCCAGGAGATCGGCGAGCGCAGTGGCGGGGCCTGGAAGCCCAGCCCGGGATCGGTCTACCCGACCCTCCAGCTGCTCGAGGACGAGGGGCTCATCTCCAGCGAGAGCGAGGGTGGCAAGAAGCTGTTCACGCTCACCGACGCCGGCCGCACCGAGGCCGAGTCCGGCTCCGAGGCCCCCTGGGCCGACGCCGGGCGCGGGGTCGACTTCGAGGCGATGCACGAGGTCCGGCAGGCCGGCATCGGCCTGTTCGAGGCCTTCGGCCAGGTCTTCAAGACCGGCTCGGCCGAGCAGCGCGAGAAGGCCCTCGCGGTCATCAACGACGCCCGCAAGAAGCTCTACCTGATCCTGGCCGACGAGCACTGAGCCGGCCGGTCACGTGAAGAACGGCGCGCCCCGCGAGTCCTCTCGCGGGGCGCGCCGCCGTATCCGGGTACCCGCCGGGGGAGCGGTCAGGAGACCAGGCCGGCGAGCTTGCGGAGCGACTCGTTCAGCGCGGCGGTGGCCGAGTCCTTGAGCTTGCCCGCCATGAGGGAGACGGCGGCGCCGTTGAACTCCCCGTCGATGCGGACCGTGGTGGCCGCGCCGTCGGGGACGAGGGTGTACCGGGTGAGGATGGCCACGCCCATCGGGCCCTTGCCCGTGATGGCGAAGACGCGCTCGTCCTCCAGCTCCGAGACGGTCCAGGCGACCTCGGCCGGGAATCCCATCATCTTCATGTTCTCCACGAAGGTCGCCCCGACCGAGAGGGTCTCGGGGCCGCCCTTGGGGAAATTGGTGTGGGTCATGCTCCACTCGCCGTACGCCGCCCAGTCCGTCAGCTGGGCCCAGACCTTCGCGGCGGACGCCTCGATGCGTGATTCCGCGGTCACTTCGGCCATGCGGCCACCCCTTCTCGTCGGGTACGTGCGGCGGAAGGTAGCCCCGGCGGGCGGAACATTCAATACTGACGACCTGTCAGAAACGATCGGTCCGGTCACGCCCGGTCTCGGAACCGTCTCAACAGGTGTCATGGCCGTGACGGTCCTGACCGGTCCTGCCATGATGGCTCGATGCAAGCGTCAGGGAGAAACGCCGGACTGGGCCTCGCGCTCGTCTCGGCGGTTGCGTTCGGTGGTTCCGGCGTGGCGGCGAAGCCGCTGATCGAGGCGGGTCTGGACCCGCTCCACACGGTCTGGCTCAGGGTGGCCGGGGCGGCGCTGGTGCTGTCCCCGCTGGCCTGGCGCCACCGCCGCCTCCTGCTGCGCAAACCCCTGCTGCTCGCCGGGTTCGGGATCGTCGCCGTCGCGGGCGTGCAGGCCTTCTACTTCGCCTCCCTCTCGCGGATCCCGGTCGGCGTGGCCCTGCTGCTGGAGTACCTCGGCCCGGCGCTGCTGCTCGGCTGGATCCGCTTCGTGCAGCGCAAGCCGGTGACGCGGGCCGCCGCGGCCGGCGCCGCCGTCGCCGTCGTGGGACTGGCCTGCGTGGTGGAGATCTGGTCCGGGCTGAGCCTGGATCCGCTCGGTGTGCTGCTCGGCCTGGCCGCCGCCTGCTGCCAGGCCTTCTACTTCGTGTTCGCGGACCACGGCGCCGACGGCGGAGCCGAGGACGACGTGCCCGACCCGATCGGCGTGATCGCGCACGGCATGCTCATCGGCGCGCTGGTGATGACGGTGATCGCGCGGCCGTGGCAGATGGACTGGCAGGTCCTGGGCGGGCAGGCCGCGATGGGGGACCTGAGGGTGCCCGCGTGGGTCCTGCTCGGCTGGGTGGTGCTGATCGCGACGGTCTTCGCGTACCTGACCGGTGTGGTCTCGGTGCGCAAGCTCTCGCCGCAGGTCGCCGGGGTCGTCGCCTGCCTGGAGGCGGTCGTGGCCACCGTGTTCGCGTGGATCCTGCTGGGCGAGTACCTCTCGACCCCGCAGATCGTCGGCGGCGCGCTGGTGCTGGGCGGGGCCTTCATCGCGCAGTCCGCGCGGCCCACGCCGCCGGGGGCGGCCGATCCGGAATCGGTCGTTCTGGACCGTGAGACGGCGAGGGCCTAAGGTGGCGATCATGCATTCGACCGTGCTTCCGCCTCCCGCCGCGTAGCCGCGGGCAGCCGCCCTTCCGACGAGGATCCGCCCGGGGAGTTCCGGGCCGGTCCGCGCTGCCCGCGAAGCGATGACCTTCCCTTTCATCCTTCACGCATGCGCGGAGCACACTCGTGTCGAACCTTTCGCCCGCTTCAGGGCGCAGTCTGCTGTACCTGGTCGTCGCCGGAGCCGCCTGGGGCACCGCCGGGGCGGCCGCCTCCCTCCTCTTCCTCGCCAGTGACCTCGGCCCGCTCGCCCTGTCGTTCTGGCGGTGCGCCGGCGGACTGGTGGTGCTGCTGGGGGTGCTCGCGGTACGCCGGCCCCGGGGCGCGGCGGCTGCCGCCCGGGCCGCGGCGCGGCCGTCGGTGGCCTCGCTCGTCGGGACCGGGCTGATGTTCACGCTCTTCCAGTCCGCGTACTTCGGCGCCGTGCGCGAGACCGGCCTGGCGGTCGGCACGGTCGTCACCCTCGGCGCCGGACCGGTGCTGATCGCGGTCGGGGCGCGGTACTGGATGGGCGAGCGGCTCGGCCGGGGCGGGGTGGCCGCCGTCGTCGGGGCGCTCGCCGGGCTCGCCGTGCTGGTCCTGGGCGGCGGGGACGGCGAGGTGCGGCCGCTCGGCGTCGGCTGGGCCCTGCTGTCGGCCGCCGGGTACGCCGGCATGACCTTGCGGGCCCGCTGGCTGGGCCGGCGCGGGGCGGGCGGGGACCCGCTCGTCACCACCGCCTGGTCGGTCGCGGTGGGCACGGTGTGCCTGCTGCCGCTCGCCGCGGCGGAGGGGCTGGTGCCGCACACCGCCGAGCTCGGGCGGGTGCTGTGGCTGCTGGTGTACGTGGCCACGGTGCCGACGGCGCTGGCGTACGCGCTGTACTTCACCGGGGCGGCCGCGGTGCGGGCCGCGACGGTGTCCGTGATCATGCTGATCGAGCCGGTCAGCGCGGCCGTGATCGCCGTACTGGTGCTCGGGGAGGGGCTGACCGGCGCCGTGGTGCTGGGCACCGTACTGCTGCTGACGGCGGTGGGTGCGCTGATCGTGGCGGAGGCGGGCAGGCCCGCGGACGGTCCTGCGGGCGGGCCTGCGGACGGTCTTGCGGGTGAGCCTGCGGGCGGGCCGGAGGTCCGGCCCGCCCGTGCGCCGCGTGGGCGGCCCGAGGCGGGTGGGTCGCGTGAGCCGGGTGAGCCGGGGCAGCCCTGCGGGGCTCAGAGCGCGGCGAGGTAGTCCGGGGTGGCGATGCCGGGGGTCAGGTCATCGGCCGGGATCGGGGTGCCGTGCACCGGAGCGACCGGGACCACGCCCGACCAGTAGGGCAGGCCCATGTCCTCGGGCTCGTCGTTGGGGCCGCCGGTACGGATCTTCGCCGACACCTCGTTCAGGTCCAGGCGGATCACCGCGGTCGCGGCGAGCTCCTTGGCGTTGGCGGGGCGGGAGTCGGCTGAGCGGCCGGGAACCACGTGGTCGACGAGGGCGTCGAGGGCCATCCGGCGTTCGGCCTCGTCGGTCACCTGGTGGGCGGTGCCGTGCACGATCACCGAGCGGTAGTTGATCGAGTGGTGGAAGGCGGACCGCGCCAGCACCAGGCCGTCCACGTGCGTCACGGTCAGGCAGACGGGCAGTCCCGGGTCGGTCTGGCCGGCGGCGAGCAGCGGGCGCGAGCCGGTCGAGCCGTGGACGTAGAGGGTCTCGCCGACCCGGCCGTACAGGGTCGGCAGGACCACCGGGGCGCCGTCGCGGACGAAGCCGAGGTGGCAGACGTAGGCCTGGTCGAGTATCGAGTGGACCGTCTCGCGGTCGTAGCGCGCCCGCTCGCGGGAGCGGCTCGGGACGGTGCGGTCGGTGGGCTCGTAGCCGCCGCCGGTCGCCCCGGTCGCCCCGGTCGCGCCCGGCGTCCCGGTCGTCTCGGGCATCTCTTGCGTGTCGGTGGTGGCGGTCATGGTGCGCGCTCCGTTGTACTAGTGCATACTTGACTTTGTGCTAGGAGAGTATCGGATCACAGGGCGCCGCGCATCGGATATCGCGGCGAGCGTCGAGGCGGGCATCGGATCGGGCGCGCTGGCGCCCGGAGCGCTGCTGCCTCCGATGCGGGAACTCGCGGGTGCGCTGGGGGTGAACCCGAACACCGTGGCCGCCGCCTACCGGACGCTGCGCGAGCGCGGGGTCATCGAGACCGACGGGCGGCGCGGCAGCCGGGTCAGGGGCAGGCCGGCGAGCGCTCCGCGCGACGAGCTGCGGGTGGCGGTGCCGCCGGGGGCGCGGGACGTCGCGTCCGGGAACCCGGACGTACGGCTGCTGCCCGCGCTGGAGGACGCCCTGGCCGGGGCCGCGCGGCGGTACGCGCAGGCGCCGACGCTGTACGGGGACGACCCGGTGGTGCCGGAGCTGGAGCGGCTGGCCCGGGCCGACTTCGACGCCGACGGTGTTCCCGCCGGACCGGTGGGGGTGACCTCGGGCGCGCTGGACGGGATCGAGCGGGTGCTGGCCGCGCACCTTCGGCCGGGGGACGCGGTCGCGATCGAGGACCCGGGCTGGGGGAGCGTGCTGGACCTGGCGGCGGCGCTGGGGCTGCGGGTGGTCCCGGTGGCGGTGGACGACGACGGGCCGGTCGTCTCCGCGGTGGAGCGGGTGCTAGCGGAGGGTGCGCGGGCGCTGCTGGTGACGGCGCGGGCGCAGAACCCGACCGGGGCGGCCGTCAGCGCCGAGCGGGCGGCGGAGCTGCGCGGCGTGCTGGCCCGGTATCCGCAGGTGCTGGTGGTCGACGACGACCACGGGCACGCCATCGTGGACCTGCCACTGCACTCGCTGGGCGGGGTGACCCGGCACTGGGCACTGGTCCGGTCGACGGCGAAGGCGTACGGGCCGGACCTGCGGCTGGCGGTGCTGACCGGCGACGCCGTGACCCTGGACCGGGTGCGGGGGCGGCAGCGGCTGGGCCCGGGGTGGGTGAGCCGGCTGCTCCAGTACGCGGTGGTCGAGCTGTGGACCTCGGACGCGGTGGACCGGGCGGCGGTCGCGCGCTCCTACGCGGAGCGGCGGGACGCGCTGGTCGCGGCGCTGCGGGAGCGGGGCGTGGCGGCGCACGGGCGCAGTGGGATGAACGTCTGGGTGCCGGTCGCCGATGAGACCGGGGCGGTGACGCGGCTGCTGGCCGCGGGCTGGGCGGTGGCCCCGGGAAGCCGGTTCCGGGTGGAGTCGGGACCGGGCGTACGGATCACGGTGTCGGCCGTGCGGCCGGGCGAGGTGCCGGGGCTGGCGGCGGCGGTGGCCGCGTCGGTCCGGCGCACGACGGGCGGCCGCTTCGACTGACGCACCCGGCCGCGCAGGACCCTCCCCGGGCCGCCGCCTTCTTCACCAGCCCCGAAGGCTCGCCGTGTTGCTGACGGAAACGCACGTATGAGCGAAGTTAGGCTGTTCGGGAACAATTCAGGGGGGACTGCGTGGACATAGACATCAAGACGTACTACGTGCGGCAAAGCGCGGGAGGTGCCGACTCGGCCGCCGAGAAGGCGCTGGAGAACCTCCGCACGTCCCTCGATTCGAGCGGCACGGCAGCCGACGGGCACCACGGCTGGGCCTCCGCGGCGGCGTTGAAGCGGTGTGCGACCGCGTGGGAGGACCACATGGTCGACCTGGGGAAGCAGATGAACACCATGGCCGACAACCTCCACACCACGGCCAACGCCTACGACACCACCGACGCCCAGGCGGAGGACGCGTTCAGCAGGCTCCGGCACGGCCTCGTGGTCGCCTATCACGACCTGTACGACTGCCGCGTGGACCAGTGGCAGAAGGCCGCGGACGACTGGGTCGACCTCGCCCGGCGCTCCTCTTCCGCCTGCGAGGACATCCGCGCGCAGGGCAAGAAGCCGCTCGATGACCACTGGGCGGACGCCACCGGCAAGCAGGCCGGCAAGCGCCTGGAGGACCTCGCCGACCGTCTGGAGTCCGGCGGCGACATCATGAAGGGTGTCGCCATGGTCCTCGACGCCCTGGCCCATTCCATGGGCTTCGCGCAACGCACCCTCTTCCACGCGGCCGAGCTGGCGAGGGAGCACGGGCTGAGCATCCAGGACGGTCGCGCGGTGGGCGCGTACACGGGCGCCGCACCCGTCGGCCCGAACGTCCCGCAGAACGTGCGCGACGCCTACACCAAGGAGCAGGGGCACATAGGCACGGTCAACGGGCTGATAGACGAAGCCCTGCGCGAGGCCTCGCAGGCGGACGCGAAGGCCTCCGCCGAGCTGGACAAGCTGGCGACGACCATCAACGTCGCCGACACCTCCCAGGCGCACAACGAGATCCTTGTCGAGGCGTCCCACGTCGAATTCGACATGCTCAGGGCGGACATCCCGGTGGGGAAGGACCCGCACCTCCAGCGCGCCTGGTGGGACGGCCTGACCCCGCAGCAGCAGAAGGACCTCATGCGGGCCGACCCCGTGACCCTGGCCGACCTCAAGGGGCTGCCGCCCGAGGTCGGGCGCGAGCTCCGCGGGCCCGACGGCAAGATCGACCGCGTCGAGATGGTGCGGTACGCACTCGACCACTGGGACAAGAAGGACGACCTCGATTTCAAGAACAACTGCGCCAATTTCACATCGTCGGCCCTGGAGGCCGGCGGGATGCACAAGAAGTTCGACTTCTGGCTTGGGCCGGGCGGGGACAACACCTGGGGGCGGGAGAGCGGCGTGGGGGTGGACAGGATCGACCGCCGGGTCTACCACTCGCGCTCGTGGGGCCTGGCCAAAGACCTGCACGGCTTTCTCCTGCACAACGGCGGTGAGGAGGTCACGCGATCGGAAGCACGTCCCGGCGACGTGATCTTCTACGAGCAGATCGCCCCCGACCCGGACGAACCACCGGGGGAGATCTACCACGCTGCCGTGGTGACCTCGGTGACCCCTGACGGCGACGTCAAGTTGAGCCAGCACACCAGCTCGTTCCAGAACGTGAGTCTGGACAGCCGCGAGCACGTTGCCACCCGGAACCACGGCGAGCAGCGCATCCACATCGTCCGACCGCACCCGAATTGGTACTGATGGACATTTCTCCCGCCGCCGCCTCGCCCGCTGTCCCGCGGGGCCGCCCGGTCACGCTCGGCATGGTGATCACGGCATTGCTCGTGCCGGTCATGGCCGTGCTCGGCGTGCTCTCCTCATTGCATGTCGAGGACATCGACATGGCATGGGTGCACCGGCAGCAGGCGGCCTGCCGGCACATGCCCTTCCCGAAGGTGGAGTACGTCTTCGCGTGGGCGGGTCCGGTCCTCGGGCTGTCGGCCATGGTCGTCTGCCTGCTGCTCGCCCGGTGGATCCGGCGGCGTTGCGGGGTCCGGATCTGGGACACCTGGCCGGGGCTCCTGGCCTTCGTCGTCGCGATGCTCAACGTCGTGGCGATCCTGCTGGAGCTGTTCATGCTGTGGACCACGAACACGCCCGACGGTTCCGGGCCGATCCTCGGCGACTGCGGGTAGGCGGCCCCGCCGCGCCGGCTACCGGCGGCGGGTCTGGGTGAGGGCCGCTCCCGCCAGGACGATCGCCGCGCCCACCGGGGTGTTCCAGTGGAGCTGTTCGCCCAGGAGCAGGACGCCCGCCGTGGTGGCGATGACCGGGATGAAGTACGTGACCATCTGGGCCGTGGTCGGGCCGACCTCCGTCACCAGCCCGTACTGCATCTGCAGGGCCATTCCCGTACCCAGGGCGCCCAGAGCGATCACCGACAGCGTCGGCCAGAGCGGGAACGAGGTGGGAGCCGAGGTGAACACGGCGCTGACCACCAGCAGTTGGAGCGTGGACAGCATCAGCTGCGCGCCGGTCAGCGCCACCGGCGAGCCCGGGACCGAGGCCAGTGTGCGCCGGACGTAGATCCAGCCGATCGGGTAGCAGAGCGAGGCGAGCAGGGCGAGCGCGGTGCCCTTGGCGTCGATGCCCGAGAAGCCCTGCCAGGCTCCGAGGACCGTCAGGACGCCGAGGAAGCCCAGGCCCAGGCCGGCGAAGCGGCGGCGCGTCGGGCGGTCCTCGGACAGGGCCACCAGCGACAGCGCCATGCCCCACAGCGGCGAGGTGGCGTTGCAGATCCCGGCCAGGCTCGACGGGATGCTCAGCTCGGCGTACGAGAACAGCGAGAAGGGGGCGGTGTTGAGCAGGAGCGCCGCCACGAACAGGTGGCCCCAGGTGCGGCGGCCGCGGGGGAGCGGCTCGCGGCGTACCAAGAGCACGGTCAGCAGCGCGACCGCTCCGAAGAACACCCGGCCGAGGGCCACCTGGAAGGGGGCGTAGGCCTCCGTGCCCACCTTGATCAGCAGGAAGCTGAAGCCCCAGACCACCGAGAGGATCGCGAAACGGAGCCGCCAGTCCACCCGGGCGGTGCGGGTGACGGAGGTGACGGGGGCGACCGGCGGGGAGAGGGTGGGGCGAGGGGTGGCGGGTGCGCTCATGAGGAGAACTCTGCTCCCGCTCAACTACGTAGGACAAGCGAGAATTCTGCGCAGTGACGGCGTAGCATTGCTTACATGTTGAACCTGGAGCGCCTGCGCACCCTCGATGCCCTCGCCCGCCACGGCTCGGTCAGCGGAGCGGCCGACGGGCTCCACGTCACCACCTCCGCCGTCTCCCAGCAGATGGCCAAGCTGGAGCGGGAGGTGGGCCAGCCGCTGCTGGCCAAGAACGGCCGCGGGGTCCGGCTCACGGACGCCGGGCGGCTGCTCGCCGATCACGCGGCCCGGATCATCTCCCAGGTCGAGCTCGCCCAGGCCGACGTGGAGGCCCAGCGGGGCTGCGCCGTCGGCGAGCTGCGGATCGGCGCCTTCCCGACGGCCATGCGCGGGCTGCTGCCCCAGGCGCTGACCGCGCTGCGCGCCGGACATCCCGAACTGCGGGTCCTGGTGCGGGAGCAGGAGCCCGAGGACAGCATGGCGGCGGTCGTGCGCGGGGACCTCGACCTGGCGCTGGCCATCGACTGGCACAACAAGCGGATGCCGGTCCCCGCCGAGCTCACGAGGGCGCACCTGCTCGACGACTCCTGTGACATCGCCGTGCCGGCCGGCCACCGGCTGGCGGCCCGCGACCGGATCTCGCTGGCCGAGTTCGCCGACGACGACTGGATCTCCTGGAACGAGGGGCAGTTCTGCCACGAATGGCTCGTGTACACGCTGCGCGGAACCGGCATCGAGCCGCGCATCGCGCACATCGCCGAGGAGCACCACACCCAGCTGGCCTTCGTCGAGGCCGGGCTCGGGGTGTGCGTGGCGCCCCGGCTCGGGCGCGGTCCGGTGCCGGCCGGGGTCCGGCTGCTGCCCGTGAGCGACGCGGTCCGGCGCCACGTGTACGTCGTCTGGCGGGCGGACGCGGACCGGCGGCCCTCGATCCGGGCCGCCGTGGAGGCACTGGGGCAGGCCGCCGCCGCGGTGGAGCGGGTGGAACGGGGGGAGCAGGCGGAGCAGGGGGAGTAGCGCGTCAGAGCTTGCGGAAGTCCCAGGAGACGACCGACTCCGGGGTGAGGCGGATCCAGGCGTGGCGGCCGTCGTGCGGCATCTCCTCGATGCCGAAATTCTTGGCCGGAAAGAGTCGTTCCGCCTCGGCGAGCTCCGGGCAGGGCTCGCCCGTGCGCGGGGCCTCGCCCACGAAGACGGCGCTGCCGGAGAGTTCGACCCCGCGCAGTTCGTCGTACGCCTCGCCCGCGTCCACGACCACGGAGATCCGCGGGTCCCTCCGCAGGTCCGACCAGCGGCGGCTGCGCGTGATCGAGTACAGCCACAGCGAGCTGCCGTCCCAGGCGAACCACAGGGCGCCCACGTGCGGGCGGCCGTCCGCGGAGACGGTCGCCACCCGGCAGGTGCGCTGCTCGCGCAGGAAGACGTCCACTTCCGCGTCGGTCATCATGATGCGGCGTCCCCGCCGCTGTGATCCGTCCATCCGTCCCGCACCCCTTCACATCTGACTGAGTGTCAGGAATCATGCGGGATCGACCGCCGTCACGCCAGGGGGAGCCATGCCGGAACTCGATCCCGCCACCACCGCGCTGCTCACCGTCGAGTGCCAGAGCGGCGTGGTGGGCGAGGAGAGCGCCCTGCCCGAGCTCGCCAAGGAAGCCCGGGACTCGGGGATGCTGGGGCGGGTGGCCGCGCTGGTCGACGCCGCGCACGCGGCCGGCGTGCAGGTGCTGCACGCGATCGCCGAGCGGCGGCCGGACGGACTGGCGGCCAACGACAACGCGCGGCTGTTCCGGGCCGCCGGGAAGCTGCCCGTCCGGCAGCTGTCCGGGAGCCGGGCGGTGGAGGTGGCGGCCCCCATCGAGGTGGCCGAAAACGACCTGGTGGTCCGCCGGCTGCACGGCCTCTCGCCGATCGCCGGCACCGACGTGGACCCCCTGCTGCGCAACCTCGGCATCCGCACCCTCGTCGTCGCCGGGGTCTCCTCGAACATCGCGATCCCGAACACCGTCTTCGACGCCGTCAACCTCGGCTACCGGGTCGTGGTGCCCTCCGACGCCATCGCGGGGGTACCCGCCGCGTACACGGCCGAGGTGATCCGCAACTGTCTGGCGCTCGTCGCGACGATCACCACGGCCGACGCCCTGCTGGAGCAGTGGGCCTCCGCCTGATCGGTGGGATCCCGCGCGCCGTCCCCCGTAACCTGGGCGGATGCTGTCCGAAGTGATCGCGACCCGTTACGTCACGCCCTTGCGTGAGGGCGGCTCGCTCCCGGGGATCGTCGAAGCCGACGACCTCGGTACCTACGTCATGAAATTCACCGGAGCCGGCCAGGGGCGCAAGACCCTGGTCGCCGAAGTCGTCTGCGGGCGCCTGGCCCAGCTCCTCGGCCTGCGGGTCCCGCGGCTGGTGCAGATGCAGCTCGACCCCGTGATCGGGCTCGGCGAGCCCGACCAGGAGGTCCAGGAGCTGCTGAAGGCCAGCGGCGGACTCAACCTCGGGATGGACTACCTGCCCGGGTCGATCGGCTTCGACCCGCTCGCGTACGAGGTGGACCCGGCCGAGGCGGGGCGCGTGGTCTGGTTCGACGCGCTGATCAACAACGTCGACCGCTCCTGGCGCAACCCGAACATGCTGGTCTGGCACGGGGACCCGTGGCTCATCGACCACGGCGCCACCATGATCTGGCACCACAACTGGCCCACCGCCGAAAGCGCCGCGGCCAAGCCGTACAACGCCTCCGACCACGTCCTGGCCCCCTTCGGCCCGGACATCGCGGCCGCCGCGGCCGCGCTCGCGCCCCGGGTGACGCGGGAACTGCTCGAAGAGGTCGTCGCCGACGTGCCCGACGAGTGGCTGGTCGACGAGCCCGGCTTCGACTCCACCGACGCGCTGCGCCGCGCCTACGTGGACGTGCTGCTGCCGCGCGCGGCCACGATCCACGAGAGGATCTCGATGGAGGCCGAGGTGAAGCCCCGGTCGGGTCCCCCCGGCTGGCTCGCCGACCGCCTCGACCCCCGCCCCCGGAAGAACAAGAGCGACAACGAGTGACCAAGCGGGACGTGTTCGAGTACGCGCTGGTGCGCGTGGTGCCCCGGATGGAGCGCGGCGAGTGCTTCAACGCCGGCGTGATCGTCTACTGCCGGGCCCGCTCGTACGTGGCCGCGCGCACCCACCTGGACGAGGCCAAGCTCCTCGCCCTGGACCCGAAGGCCGACGTGGCGGGCGTACGGGCGGCCCTGCGTGCCGTGGAGGGCGTGTGCAGCGGCGGTGAGCGGGCCGGCCAGGCGGCGGGCGACGACGCGGGCCGCCGGTTCCGCTGGCTGATCGCCCCGCGCAGCACGGTGGTGCAGCCCGGGCCGGTGCACACCGGTCTGACGGCCGACCCGGAGGCCGAAGTGGAACGGCTGCTCGACCTGCTGGTCCGCTGATCGTACGGCCGTCCGCGGGGAGATCCGTACGCCGGCCGACACGACCTGGGGAGCCCTGGCGCCGGTGGCCGTTGACACCGGGTGCCAGGGCTCCTAGCGTCTCCTCAGCTGAAGCTACTAAGCGGTTGCTCACCCATGGGCGGTCGCTGATGAGGATTCCGAGGGCGAGGAGATCCACCATGTCCACCACCGAGCAGCGCGTCGCGATCGTGACCGGGGCGGCCCGGGGCATCGGCGCGGCCACCGCCGTGCGCCTGGCCGCCGAGGGCCGGGCCGTCGCCGTACTCGATCTCGACGAGGCGGCCTGCAAGGACACCGTCGAGGCGATCACGGCGGCCGGCGGGAAGGCCCTGGCGGTCGGCTGCGACGTCAGCGACGCGGCGCAGGTGGAGGCGGCCGTCGAGCGCGTCGCGAGCGTCCTGGGCGCGCCGACCATCCTGGTCAACAACGCGGGCGTGCTGCGCGACAACCTGCTCTTCAAGATGAGCGAGAACGACTGGGACACCGTCATGAACGTCCACCTGCGCGGTGCGTTCCTGATGTCGAAGGCCTGTCAGAAGTACATGGTGGAGGCCAAGTTCGGCCGCATCGTCAACCTCTCCAGCAGCTCGGCGCTGGGCAACCGCGGCCAGGTCAACTACTCCGCCGCCAAGGCCGGTCTGCAGGGCTTCACCAAGACCCTGGCCATCGAGCTCGGCAAGTTCGGCGTCACCGCCAACGCCGTCGCGCCCGGCTTCATCGTCACGGAGATGACCGCCCAGACGGCCGCGCGCGTGGGCATGGGCTTCGAGGACTTCCAGGCCGCCGCGGCCACCCAGATCCCCGTCCAGCGCGTCGGCCGCCCGGACGACATCGCCAACGCGATCGCGTTCTTCACGGGCGAGGCCGCCGGCTTCGTCTCCGGCCAGGTCATGTACGTGGCCGGCGGCCCGCTCAACTGACGAGAGGCAGGCGCAGGTCATGGCGGACAACAGCACGGAGCGGGCAGCGGACAGCGGCAAGGTCGCGCTGATCACCGGAGGAAGCCGGGGCATCGGCTACGGCATCGCCGAGGCGCTCGTCGCCCGCGGCGACCGGGTGTGCATCACCGGACGCAACGAGGACGCCCTCAAGGAGGCCGTCGAGGCGCTCGGCGCGGACCGGGTGATGGGGGTGGCCGGCAAGGCGCACGACGAGGCCCACCAGGCCGTCGCGGTCGAGCGGACGATGGAGGCCTTCGGGCGCGTCGACTTCCTGATCAACAACGCCGGCACCAACCCGGTCTTCGGTCCGATGGCGGACCTGGACCTCGGTGTCGCGCGCAAGGTCTTCGAGACGAACGTGATCTCGGCGCTCGGGTTCGCCCAGCGGACCTGGCACGCCTGGCAGAAGGAGAACGGCGGCGCGATCGTGAACATCGCTTCCATCGCCGGCGTCTCCGCCTCGCCCTTCATCGGCGCGTACGGGATGAGCAAGGCCGCCATGGTCAACCTCACCCTCCAGCTCGCCCACGAGATGGCGCCCGGGGTCCGGGTCAACGCGATCGCCCCCGCGGTGGTCAAGACGAAGTTCGCGCAGGCGCTCTACGAGGGCCGCGAGCAGGAGGCCGCGGCGGCCTATCCGCTGGGCCGGCTCGGGCTGCCGGAGGACATCGGCGGGGCAGCGGCTTTTCTTACATCTGCACAAGCGGAATGGATCACGGGCCAAACTCTGGTCGTTGACGGAGGAATGTTCCTCAATGCCGGAGTGCACTGATCGATAATCGGACGCATTTGCCTCCCAGAGGGAGGCAAATGCGTACCTAATATGCACGAAATCGGTCAAGTGTCACATGAAACCTGCCCATTGGATTTGTGAGGCACTGCGGTAGGGTCTGCCGCACCCCTGGCTGATCGAGGAGCGTGCACGTGTTCATCCGGACCAGATGCCTGCAGATCACTGCAGCCCTTGCGTCCATATCCCTGCTCGCCGGATGCGGTCTGCTTTCGGACGACAGCAGCGACACCGCGAAGAGAATCGTCGTCGGCACGACGAGCGCCCCGAGCACCCTCGATCCCGCCGCGGCCTGGGACGGCTCCTGGGAGCTGTACCGGAACGTCTACCAGACGCTGCTGGCATTCCCGACGGGCTCCACCAAGCCCCAGCCCGATGCCGCCCAGACCTGCGAGTTCACGGATTCCGGGAACGAGTCGTACCGCTGCACCCTGAAGAAGGGCCTGAAGTTCTCCGACGGGGAGCCGCTCGACGCCAAGGCGGTCAAGCACTCGCTCGACCGGATCCGGACGATCAACTCCCAGACCGGTCCGAAGGACCTCTTCGGCAGCCTGGACAAGATCGAGACCCCGGACGCGCTGACGGTCGTCTTCCACCTGAAGACCCCGGACGCCACCTTCCCGTTCGTCCTCGGCTCGCCGGCCGCCTCGCTGGTCGCGCCCAAGGACTACCCGGCCGACAAGGTGCGCGAGGACGACAAGATCACCGGCTCCGGCCCCTTCGTGCTCGACTCGTACAAGGAGGGCAGCGAGGCGGTCCTCGGCAAGAACGCGTCCTACAGCGGCTTCGCGAACCGGCGCAACGACGGCGTGACGATCCGCTACTTCGCGGACTCCACCAAGATGGTCGCCGCGCTCAAGGCCAAGGAGATCGACGCCACCTACCGCGGTCTGTCGGCCCCCGAGATCAAGGACCTGCAGACCCCCGCCTCGCACGCGCAGGGCGTCCAGGTCGTCGAGAACGTCGGCGCCGAGATCCGCTACCTGGTCTTCAACCCCAAGGACCCGCAGGTCGCCAAGTTGCCGGTGCGCCAGGCCATCGCCCAGGTCGTCGACCGCGGCGCGATCGTCTCCAAGGTCTACCAGGGCACCGCCGAACCGCTGTACTCGATGGTCCCCAAGGGCGTCGTGGGCCACAAGACGCCCTTCTACGACAAGTACGGCCAGGCGGACGTCAAGAAGGCGCAGAAGCTCCTCAAGGACGCCGGCATCCCCACGCCCGTGGACCTGACCTTCTGGTACACCACCGACCGCTACGGCGCCTCCACCGCCGACGAGTTCACCGAGCTCAAGCGCCAGCTGGACGAGAGCGGCCTCTTCCGGGTCACGCTGCGCGGCCAGCCCTGGAAGGTGTTCCAGGTCGGCTACAAGAACGGCGAGTACCCGGTCTTCGGCCGCGGCTGGTTCCCCGACTTCCCGGACCCGGACAACTTCATCGCGCCGTTCGTCGGCAAGGAGAACGCGGTCGGCACCCCGTACGAGCCCAACGAGATCCTCACCGACCTGCTGCCCAAGTCCCGCCGCGAGAGCGACCGCTCGGCCGGCGTCCACGAGTTCGAGCAGGCCCAGCAGATCTTCGCCGAGGACGTCCGGCTGCTGCCGCTGTGGCAGGGCAAGCTGTACGTCGCCGCCGGCGAGGACATCGCCGGCGCCGAGCGGGCGCTCGACCCGCAGACCGCCATGCAGATGTGGGAGCTGTACCGCAAGACCAGCTGGTAGCCGCGGGCCGGCCGCCGTCCACGCCGCATCCGCGGGAGCCTCCGGGCGCCCGCGGATGCGGCGTTGTCAGTGGTCCCCGGTAGGTTCTGGACTGTTGCACACGCAGTTGCGCGAACTTGTACCGGAGGTTGTAGACGTGACCCAGATGCTGCCCGAGTCCTGGCTCCCCGTCCTCGGCGACGAGCTGGAGAAGCCCTACTTCAACGAGCTCACCGAGTTCGTCGAGAAGGAGCGGGCGAACGGGCCGGTCTACCCGCCCCACGAGCAGGTCTTCGCCGCCCTGGAAGCCACCCCCTTCGACCGGGTGAAGGTCCTGGTCCTCGGCCAGGACCCGTACCACGGCGCCGGCCAGGGCCACGGCCTGTGCTTCTCCGTGCGGCCCGGGGTCAAGACCCCGCCCTCCCTGCGCAACATCTACAAGGAGATGCACGCGGAGCTGGGCACCCCCATCCCGGACAACGGGTACCTGATGCCGTGGGCCGAGCAGGGCGTCCTGCTGCTCAACGCGGTCCTCACCGTCCGCGAGGCCGAGCCCAACTCGCACAAGGGCAAGGGCTGGGAGAAGTTCACCGACGCGGTGATCCGGGCCGTGGCCGACCGTCCCGACCCGGCCGTCTTCGTCCTGTGGGGCGCCTACGCGCAGAAGAAGCTCCCGCTCATCGACGAGGAGCGGCACGCGGTCGTCAAGGGCGCCCACCCCTCCCCGCTGTCGGCCAAGAAGTTCTTCGGCTCCCGGCCCTTCACGCAGATCAACGAGGCCGTCGCGGCCCAGGGCCATGAGCCGATCGACTGGACGATCCCGGACCTGGGCTGACGCCCCACCGCGCCTCGGTGCCATAACCGGTGCCTCCGGTTAGCGTCGTGACGATCAGACCGGAGCAGGTCTGGCAGAGCGAGCCGGAGGCCGCCGTGACGGAGCAGCAGGAGGCGTCGGAGGACGCCGTCATGACCAGGATCGGCCAGGCCGTCATCCTGCTGCACGCCGGTGACCGCGAGGAGGCCCGCAACCGCCTCGGCGAGATCTGGACCGAGATCGGCGAGGACGGCGACTCCGTCCACCGCTGCACGCTCGCGCACTACATGGCCGACGCCCAGGACGATCCCGCCGACGAACTGGCCTGGGACCTGCGGGCGCTGACCGCCGCCGACGGGCTGGGACCGGGGCCGCGGGACGGGCTGCCCGCGCAGCACGAGCCCCATCCGGCCGTCCGCGTGTTCTACCCGTCGCTGCACCTCAACCTGGCCGCCGACTACGTGAAACTCCAGCGGCCCGAGGCGGCGCGGCTGCATCTGGCCCGGGCCCGGGCCGCCACCGGGGCCCTGTCCGACGACGGGTACGGGAACGGCGTACGGGCGGCCATCGCCCGGCTGGAGCGGCGCCTGGCCGCGGAACCGGGCAGGGGGCCCCGGCCGTTCCCCGAGCAGCACCCGTAGCGGCCGGGCGGACCGGCGGCCCGGCGGATCAGCGGCCCAGCGCCGGTTCAGCCCTCGTGGACGCCCGCGCAGATGCGGGCCTCCGGGCTGTCCGGGTGCCAGCGCCCGTGCCGGCGGCCCAGCGCGCACACGTCCGCGGGCCGGACCGGCAGCTGCTTCACCACCTCGCGCGGAACCTCCGCGTCCGGCCCCGGCCGGTCCGTACGGCCGCCCTTGCCCCCTGAGGGGCGCCGGGCGCCCCGGCGCGGCTCCGGGATGTCCGGCACCGGCGGGACGGCCTGTGAGGCCTCCTCGGCGGCCGCTGCCGGCGGGCCCGCCGCGCCTGCCGGAGCCGCTGCCCCGCGCGGCGCGGCCGGCCCGCCCCCACGGGGGGCCGTCGGCCGCGCGGACTGCCCCGGTACCGCCTTCAGGGCCTCCAGGGCGGGCGCCTGGACCTGCACCGGCACGGCTCCCGGTCCGCCGCGCGGCTCGTGCCGCGGCGGCGGAGCCGCGCTACCCGGGGCGGCCGCCGGCTGCATCGGGGCGGGCGTCACATTCACGCAGCCGGAGACGGCCGAGACGGCACAGGCGACTCCGAGCAGCAGCTTTGTCGTGGTTCGCGTTGGATGCACTCGCGCAACTCTGCTGTGCGAGGACCCCGTTGCGAAAACCCGGAGCCGAAAATGACCCCACACGGGTGACGGACATCCGCCGGACACCCGCCCGTCACCCGCGCGCGGTGGCCGGCGGCCGGTGCGCGGCCCGCGTCAGTCGCCCGTCGCGCCGTCGATCTGCTCGCGCAGCAGGTCCGCGTGCCCGTTGTGACGCGCGTACTCCTCGATCATGTGCGTGTAGACCCAGCGCAGGCTGAACGTCTCCCCGCGGTGGTGGCTCTCGGGATCCGACAGCAGGTCCAGCGAACGGCCCGCCGTGGCCTGCCGCGCCAGCTCGATCTCGGTCTGCCAGGTCTGCTCGGCCTCGGTCCAGGTGACCCCGGGGCCGAAGTGGAAGTCCCCGTCGGGGTCCTCCTGCGTGCAGTACAGCTCGGGGAGCTCCTCGCCCAGCATGATCTCCCGGAACCAGTACCGCTCCACCTCCGCCATGTGCCGTACGAGGCCCAGCAGGCTCAGTTCGGACGGGGCGAGCGGGGCGCGGCCCAGCTGCTCGGTGCCGAGGCCCTCGCACTTCCAGGCGAGGGTGGCGCGGTGGTAGTCGAGCCAGCCGTCCAGCATCTCCCGCTCGTTCGCGGTGGGGGAGGGTTCGGTGCGGTGGGATCCGGTGGTCGTGTTCATGTCGTCATCCTCGGCGAACGCGGCCCCCGCCACCAGGGATTAAGCTGCGGAAGTCCCAGAAGGATCTACCTGGAGGTTCCCGGTGAAGGTCGGCGTCATCGGACTCGGCGACATCGCCCAGAAGGCGTACCTGCCCGTCCTCACCGCCCGCCCGGGCGTGGAACTGCACCTGCAGACCCGGACCCCGGCCACGCTGGAGCGGATCGGGGAGATCCACCACGTCCCGGCGGCCCGCCGCCACACCACGCTCGACGCCCTCCTGGCCGAGGGCCTCGACGCGGCATTCGTGCACGCCCCGACGGCCGTTCACCCCGAGATCGTGGCGCGGCTGCTCGAAGCGGGCGTGCCGACGTACGTGGACAAGCCGCTCGCCTACGAGCTGGAGGACTCGCGGCGGCTCGTGGAACTCGCCGAGGAGCGCGGGGTCTCGCTCGCCGTCGGCTTCAACCGCCGCCACGCGCCCGGCTACGCGCAGTGCGCCGAGCACCCGCGGGACCTGATCGTCCTGCAGAAGAACCGGATCGGGCTGCCCGAGGACCCGCGGACCTTGGTCCTCGACGACTTCATTCACGTCGTCGACACCCTGCGCTTCCTGCTCCCCGGCGAAGCCGACCACATCGACGTCCGGGCCCAGGTGCGCGACGGGCTGATGCACCAGGTCGTCCTCCAGATGTCGGGCCCCGGCTTCACCGCGCTCGGGATCATGAACCGGCTGTCCGGTTCCACCGAGGAGGTCCTCGAAGTGTCAGGGCAGGACACCAAGCGGCAGGTCGTCAACCTCGCCGAGATCATCGACCACCGCGGCCAGCCCACCGTGCGGCGCCGCGGGGACTGGGTTCCGGTCGCCCGGCAGCGCGGCATCGAGCAGGTCGTGGACGCCTTCCTGGAGTCCGTCGCGGCCGGCAAGACGCTCAGCGCCCGCGACGCGCTGCTCACCCACGAGCTGTGCGAGCGGGTGGTGTCGTCGGCTCTGGAGCAGGCTTCCTGAGCCCGAGCGACCTGACGCCCTCGAACGCGCAGTACGCCGCCAGCAGCGCGAGGCAGGCGCCCACCGGCCAGTCCCCGAAGCGGACGTAGAGCGTCGACCCGCGGGAGAGCGGAACCTCGTACACCTGCGCGGCGCGCGCGGAGGTGGGCAGCGCCGGGCCGATCCGCTCGCCGGACGGGCCGTGCACCGCGCTGATCCCGGTGAGGGTCGCGTGCACCATCGGGCGGCCGTCCTCGGCGGCGCGCAGGGCGGCGAGCGAGGCGTGCTGGCCCGGGGCCCAGCTGTGCTGGAAGCTGGAGGTGGCCGTCTGGGCGACCAGCAGGGCGGCCCCGTCGCGGGTGAGGCGGCGGCTCATGTCGGGGAAGGCCGACTCGAAGCAGACCAGCGGGCCGATCCGGACACCGGGCCGCCCCGGCAGGTTCATCAGGACCGGCTCCGTGCCGCGCCGGCGGTCCTCGCCGGCGGCCTTGCCGACCGAGGTGGCCCAGCCGAGCAGCGACCGGGCCGGTACGTACTCGCCGAAGGGGACCAGGCGCATCTTGTCGTACCGGTCGCCGGTCGGCCCGCCGGGGCCGACGAGAACGGAGCTCTTGTAGATGCCGCCCCCGGACGGCGCGGCGGCAGCGGCGACCGGACCCGCCACCGGACCCGCGACCGGACCCACGGGCCGCCGGGCGTCGACGTTGACCAGCAGCGGGGCCCCGACGTCGGCGGACAGCGCGGCCAGCCGCCGGGCGAGGTCCGGGCGCGCCGCCAGGTCCGCCCCGACACTGCTCTCGCCCCACACCACCAGGTCCACCGGCTGCCCGGCCAGCGCCCGCGTCAGCCGCTCCCCGGCGGCGAACCGCTGCTCCGCGCTGGCCGGGCCGTCCGCCACCAGGCCCGGCTGTACGACGGCCACGCGGAGCGTGCCCGACACCTCGGGCCGCGGCACCCACAGCCACACCGCCCCCGTCAGCACCACGCACCCCGTCACCCCGGCCACCGCCGGAACCCGGGCCCCCGGTACGGATATCAGCAGCACCAGCGCGCAGTTCACCGCCACCACCAGCAGGCTCACCAGCCACACCCCGCCCACCGAGGCGAGCCGCAGCGCGGGCGGCACCTGCCACTGGCTGGCCCCCAGCAGCCCCCACGGCCCGCCCAGCCCCTGCCAGGACCGGGCCAGCTCGGACAGCAGCCAGCCCGCCGGTACGAGGAGCAGTGCGGCCGCGGCCCGGCCCGGATCCGGGGCCCCGCCGAGGAACTCCCGCACCAGCAGGGCCCAGGGGATCCAGAGCAGCCCCACCAGGGCCGCCACCGGCAGCAGGAACACGTGCAGGCTGGGCAGCAGCCAGTGGTGGACGGCGACGATGAAGGCGGCGCCGCCGAGCCAGCCCTCCAGGGCCGCGCGCCGCCCGGTCGGAGCCGACCTCAGCAGCAGCATCCAGGGCACGAGGGCGACGTACGCGAACCACCAGAGCGCGGGGGCGGGGAAGGCGAGGCACGGCAGCGCCCCGGCGGCGACCGCGGCCGCCGCACGCCGGTACCGGATCCGCTTCGCGACCATGGCGTGCCTCCGCTTCCAGTGTGGAACAGGGCCGTCCGGACGGCCGCCCGAGCAGGGTCGACGGTTAAGCGGTCATGTGCCGCCACTTCTCGTGGACGGTGACGCGGGTGAGCAGCCAGCCGCCGTCGGACGTGCGGGCGAGGGCGAACGTGTAGCGGCCGGCGGCCACGAAGTTCGGCGCGGTCACCGTCCCGTCGAACTCGGGTCCGGCCAGCCGCATCGGATTGAGGAAGTCCGCTCGTACCTCGGCCCGGTCGCCGGGCCAGCCGCCCCGGTCCTCCAGCCGGATCAGCCGGTTGACGATGAGGTGCTGGCGCACCGGGAAGAGCTTCATGGTCTCCGCGAGCCAGTCCGCGACGTCGGCGGCCGGGCCCTCGATCCCGCCCGCCGAGCCGTAGTCGGCCCGCCCGGCGGGAGTGAACAGCGCGCGGTACGCCGCCCAGTCGCCGTCGTCCACGGCCACCGCGTACCCCGTGACCACCTCGTCGATCGCCATCCGGTCCATGACCGTGGCGAGATCCACACGCTGCGTCATCGGGTCAGTGTGGGGGCGCGGGGCGGCGAGGCCAAGGGGCGTGCGCGCTCCGGATCCGCGCGCGGTGGATCAGTGACCGGAATGCGCCTCCCGCTGCCGGACCACGACGAGGAACGCGTCGGTGGCCAGGTCCATCACCACCTCGGCGGGCACGCCCTCGCGCATCCGCTCCGCCGCGTACTCCTCGGCGGGCCAGCTTCCCCTCGGACTTCCGGCCGGAAACCGCTCCAGCACCACTCGACCCACGGGACACCCCCTGCTATTGCCTTCCGGTCTGTTCAGGTCTCTTCAGGCACAACGACGCGGAGGCCGCCCGGGAACGTTCCCGAGCGGCCTCCGGTTCACGCGAAGCGGTGAGCGGCGGCGGGTCAGCCGGCCGACTCGGCGGCGAAGGGGCTGAGCACGCCCAGGCCGATCAGCACGAACAGCGCGATGCCCAGGGCGATCCGGTAGATCACGAAGGGCATGAAGCTCTTGCTGGAGATGAACTTCATGAACCACGCGATGACGGCGTAGCCCACGAAGAAGGCGATGACCGTGGCGAAGATCGTCGGCCCCCAGGTGATGTGACCCGGGCTCTCGACCACGTCCTTGATCTCGAACGCCCCCGAGGCCAGTACGGCCGGAATGGCGAGCAGGAACGAGTAGCGGGCGGCCGCCTCACGCGTGAAGCCCAGCAGCAGACCGCCGGAGATCGTCGCACCGGAGCGGGAGACACCCGGGATCAGCGCCATCGCCTGGCAGAGACCGAAGATCAGGCCGTCCTTGACGCCCAGTTCCTTGAGCGTCTTGCGCTCGCGGATGGCGCGGTGCCGGCCCCCCTCCTCGTCGCGGGCGGCCAGCCGGTCCGCGATGCCGAGTACGACGCCCATCACGATCAGGGTGGTGGCGGTCAGGCGCAGGTCACGGGCCGGGCCCGTGATCTGGTCCTTGAACGCGACGCCGAGGACACCGATCGGGATCGATCCGACGATCACCAGCCAGCCCATCTTGGCGTCCTGCTCCGAGCGCAGTGACGCGTTGAACAGCGAGCGGAACCAGGTGGAGATGATCCGCGCGATGTCCTTGCGGAAATAGATCAGCACGGCGGCCTCGGTGCCGATCTGCGTGATCGCGGTGAAGGCCGCGCCCGGGTCCTGCCAGCCGGCGAATGCCGCGGTCAGCCGGAGATGGGCGCTGGAGGAGATCGGGAGGAACTCCGTAAGCCCCTGGACGAGACCGAGGATTAGGGATTCGAACCAGCTCATGTCGGGGTGTGCTCGTCCTTGTGATCGTCGGACAGTTCGGGTCCGATGCTAGGGCCCGTGGGGAGCGGCGCTGACCACAGGGGGGTGTACGGGCGCCGGATCGTGCTTTTCGCACGCCGGTACGGGCGCCAGCCGGTGCCGCCCGCGCCATCCGACGACCGCGGCCGCCACCGCGGAGACCGCGATGAAGCCGAAGGAGGCGAGGAAGGCGGGGGAGTCCGGGGAGGAGGCGCTCGCGCCCGCGACCACGTACGCGGCGGTGTTCGGGACGACACCGATCGCCGTTGCGAGGAGGAACGGCAGCCAGCCGCAACGGGACACCGCGGCGCAGTAGTTGGCGACCGCGAAGGGCAGGCCCGGGAAGATCCGGACCGCCAGCATCGAGCGGAAGCCGTGCCGGGCCAGCTGGTCGTCGGCCGCCCGGAGCCAGCGGCCGCGCAGCAGCGGGCGCACGGCGTCCCGGCCCATCATCCGGCCCAGCCCGAAGGAGATCCCGGCGCCGATGACCGATCCGCCGACCGCCGCGGCCAGGCCGAAGGGGATCCCGAAGACGGCTCCCGCCGCGAGGTTGAGCAGCGGGCGCGGCACCAGGGCCGCCGTGCCCACCCCGTACGCGGCCGCGAACAGCAGCACCGCCGCACCGACCGGCAGCCCCGGGGGCCGGCCCTCCGACAGGATGCGCTGGGGCTCGTACAGCACGACGCACACGCCGGCCGCCAGCAGCAGCACGACGAGCAGCGACAGCCGGGTCCACGGCGCGAGGAGGAGGGACATCCGGGGAGACTAACCGACGAATACGGCGTCGCGCCGTAATCTGGGCCTCATGCGGCCGAACGACCAGCGACCCCCGAAGGTCCCCCGCAGCGCCCTCGCGGACACCCTCATGGACCGCCTCACGACGACGTACGCGGCGGCCGCCGACCCGGAACGGGCCCGGGCCATGGCCGCGTACATGAAGGACGTCGCGCCCTTCCTCGGCATCCGCACCCCGCTGCGGCGCGCACTGTCGAAAGCCGTGACCGAGCGGAGCGCCCAGCCGGCGGAGGCGGACGTCGCGGCGCTCGTGCTGCGGTGCTGGGAGCTCCCCGAGCGCGAGTACCACTACTTCGCGGTGGACTACCTGCGCCGCCACGTCCGGGTCTGCTCCTCCGGCTTCCTGCCGGTGGTGCGCCGGCTGATCGTCACCGTCCCGTGGTGGGACACCGTCGACCTCCTCGCGGCGCACGCGGCCGGCCCGCTGGTGGCCGCCGACCCCGAGCTCTCAGCCGTGATGGACGAGTGGATCGGGGACGAGGACCTCTGGCTCGCCCGCACCGCCCTCCTCCACCAGCTGCGCTACAAGTCCGCGACGGACACCGGTCGCCTCTTCGCGTACTGCCGCCGCCAGTGCGGCCACCCGGACTTCTTCGTCCGCAAGGCCATCGGCTGGGCGCTGCGCGAGTACGCGAAGACGGACCCGGAGGCGGTCCGCGCCTTCGTCGAGGCGGAACGGGACTCGCTCTCCCCGCTGTCGGTGCGCGAGGCGCTCAAGAACCTCTGACGGCGCGGTAATTCGTTCGACGCGGCGGGGGCGCTCCGGCAGGATCTGGGGCATGTCCCGGTACGCCTTCCCCGCAGCGCCGTCCGCAGTCGCGGACGCGCCGAAGGCTGCCGCTTTCCCCTTCGAGGCATTCGAGACCTTCGAGACCTTCGAGACCTTCGAGGCAACCGCCTTCGCCGCATTCGACGGCGCACGAAGCTGACCCTTCCCGGATCGTCCGGCGGACCCCACAGGGGGAGGGTCGGTTAGCTCCAGGGGTCCCGTCTCCAGCTTCGGAAGCAATCGGGAAGACATCATGGCCAAGACGGCCTTCGTGCGTACCAAGCCGCACCTGAACATCGGCACCATGGGTCACGTCGACCACGGCAAGACCACCCTCACCGCCGCCATCACCAAGGTCCTCGCCGAGCGCGGCGGCGCCTCCTTCGTGCCGTTCGACCGCATCGACCGGGCCCCCGAGGAGGCCCGCCGCGGCATCACCATCAACCTCACGCACGTCGAGTACGAGACCGACACCCGGCACTACGCCCACGTGGACATGCCCGGGCACGCCGACTACGTCAAGAACATGGTCACCGGCGCCGCCCAGCTCGACGGGGCGATCCTCGTCGTCTCCGCGCTCGACGGGGTCATGCCGCAAACCGCCGAGCACGTGCTCCTCGCCCGGCAGGTCGGCGTCGACCACATCGTCGTCGCGCTCAACAAGGCCGACGCCGGGGACCCCGAGCTCACCGACCTGGTCGAGCTGGAGGTCCGCGAGCTGCTCACCGCCAACGGCTACGGCGGGGACGGCGCTCCGGTCGTACGGGTCTCCGGACTCGGCGCGCTGGAGGGCGACCCGCGCTGGACCGCGGCGATCGAGGCACTGCTCGACGCCGTGGACACGTACGTGCCGATGCCGGTGCGGTACACGGACGCGCCGTTCCTGCTGCCGGTGGAGAACGTGCTGACCATCACCGGGCGCGGGACGGTCGTGACCGGTGCCGTCGAGCGCGGCGGCGTCCGGATGGGCGACCGCGTGAGCATCCTCGGCGGCGACGGAGAGCCCGTCGAGACCGTGGTGACCGGCCTGGAGACCTTCGGGAAGCCGATGGAGTCCGCCGAGGCCGGGGACAACGTCGCGCTGCTGCTGCGCGGGGTGCCGCGGGACGGCGTACGCCGCGGGCAGGTGGTCGCCGCGCCCGGGAGCGTCGTACCGAGGCGCCGCTTCACCGCGCAGGTGTACGTGCTCTCCGCGCGGGAGGGCGGGCGGAGCACCCCGGTGGCGTCCGGGTACCGGCCGCAGTTCTACATCCGCACCGCCGACGTGGTGGGGGACGTGGACCTGGGCGCGGCCGGGATGGCCCGGCCGGGGGAGACGGTCGCGATGACCGTCGAGCTCGGCCGGGACGTACCGCTGGAGTCGGGGCTCGGCTTCGCGATCCGCGAGGGCGGGCGGACCGTCGGCGCGGGGACGGTCACGGCCGTGCTCGACTGAGGCGCCGCCCTTGGCGCCGGCCCCACCGTGGTGGCGGCGGTCCGGTTGCGCCAGACTGCCGTCACCACGGGCGTACGGAGAGGGGCGGGCCGGGATGAGCGGCGATACGGCACTGGTGCTGGGCGGCGGGGGACTCACCGGCATCGGCTGGGAGGCGGGGATCCTGTACGGGCTCGCGCAGGCGGGCGTGGACCTGACCGCCGCCGACCTCGTCGTCGGCACCTCGGCCGGCTCGGTGGTGGGCGCCCAGCTCACCTCCGGGCTGCTCACCCCGCGGGAGCTGTACGAGCGCCAGCTCGGCGACCCGGGCGGCGAGGTCGTCGCCCGGCTCGGTACGGGGCTCATCGCCCGGTACGCCGTCGCGATGGTGCGCTCGCGGGATCCGGAGAGCTACCGCAGGCGGGTCGGCGCCCTCGCGCTCGCCGCCGAAACCGGCGAGGAGGCGGAGCGGCGCAAGGTGCTGGCCGCCCGGCTCGTCTCGCACGCGTGGCCCGAGCGCAGGCTCGTCGTCACCGCCGTCGACGCGCTCACCGGCGAACTCGCCGCCTTCGACCGCGAGAGCGGGGCCGGGCTGGTCGACGCGGTCTCGGCGAGCTGCGCGGTGCCCGGGGTGTGGCCGCCGGCCACGGTAGGCGGGCGCCGGTTCATCGACGGCGGGATCCGGTCGGCGACCAACGCCGACCTCGCCTCGGGCTGCGCGCGGGTGGTGATCCTCGCGCCGATGGCGCTCGGATCCGGGCTGGTCCCCTCGCCGGCCGCCCAGGCGGCGCTGCTGCGCGAGGCGGGGGCGCAGGTGCTGCTGATCACCCCGTCCGCGCAGGCCCGCAGGGCCTTCGGGCGCAACGTCCTGGATCCGGCGCGGCGGGACCCGGCGGCGCGGGCCGGGCTCGCGCAGGCCGCGGAGCACGCCGCCGAGGCGGCCGCCGTCTGGGCGGGCTGACCTGCCGCCTGCCGCCTGCCGCCTGCCGCCTGCCGCCTGCCGGACAATGGTGCGGTGAGCGACGAACAGATCCCGGTCATCCGGGACGTGGGCCAGGGCACCGCCAAACTGATGCCGGACGTGGACCGGGAGCGGGCCTGGCTGCTGACCGTCGACGGCGCGCCGCAGTCGTACGTGGACCTCGACGATCCCGGGCACCTGGAGTTCGAGTACGTACGGCGGCTCGCGCACGTCCTGGACTGCGTCGCGGAGCCCGGGGCCGCGCTGGACCTGCTGCATCTCGGCGGCGGCGCGCTGACGCTGCCCCGCTACGCGGCGGCGACCCGGCCGGGCTCCCGGCAGGAGGTCGTGGAGTTCGACGCCGCACTGGTGGAGCTGGTCGCCGAGCACCTGCCGCTGCCGGCCGGGTCGGGGGTCACGGTGCACGCCGCCGATGCGCGGGCCTGGCTGGAGGGCGCGGCGGCGGACAGCGCGGACGTACTCGTCGCCGACGTGTTCGGCGGCTCGCGCGTACCGGCGCAGCTGACCTCCGTGGAGTACGCGCGGGAGGCGGCGCGGGTGCTGCGGCCGGGCGGGGTGTACGCGGCGAATCTGGCCGACGGGGCGCCGTTCGAGTTCCTGCGGGCCCAGCTCGCCAATTTCGGCGCGGTGTTCGCGGAGCTCGCGCTCGTAGCGGAGCCGGGGGTGCTGCGCGGGCGGCGGTTCGGGAACGCCGTACTGCTCGCCTCGGACGCGGAGCTGCCGGTGGCCGCGCTGTCCCGGCGGTGCGCCGCGGACGCGTTCGCGGCGCGGGTCGAGGAGGGGGCGGCCCTGGCCCGGTTCATGAAGGGGGCGGTGCCGGTGGCCGACGCGGACGCGGTCGCTTCGCCGGAGCCGCCGGAGGGCGCGTTCAGCCTGGGCTGACGCCGGTGGGCGCGTCCGCCGGGTCGGGAGCGCCGGCGGCCCGAGACGCGGGGGCCGGGACCGCTGCGGCCTTCGGGGGAGCGGGCTTGCGGGTCAGGCGGCGTACGTCCGGGACGAAGAGGACCGCGGCGGTGCCCAGCACGACCAGCGCGGCGCAGCCCCACAGGGCGGAGGTGCGGCCGAAGGCCGACTCGACCGGGCCGGCCACGGCGGTCGCCAGCGGGAGCATCGAGACCGAGCCGAACCAGTCGTACGCCGAGACGCGGGAGAACTTCTCCTCCGGGATCTCCTGGTGCATGGTCGTCATCCAGTTCACGCCGAACACCTCGATGGCGGTCCCGCTGACGAACATCACCGTGCACAGGCCCCAGACGGGCAGCGGGATCGCCAGGCCTGCCGAGGGCAGAGCCAGGGGGAAGACGCACAGGGTGCCGACCAGCAGCAGCCGGCGCGGTTTCCACACCATCATCAGGACGGCCCCGGCGATGGTGCCGATGCCGAAGAAGGCCAGAGCCAGGCCCCACGGGGCCGGCCCGCCCAGCTGGTCCCGGGCGACCAGCGGCCCGTACACCGCCTCCGCGGCGCCGACGACGGCGACGACCACGGAGAACTGGAGCACGATGCTCCACAGCCAGGGCCGGGTCCGGAACTCCACCCAGCCCTCCCGCAGGTCCGCCAGCAGCCCGCCGCCGGGAGCCCGGCCGGAGACACGGCTGACGTCGAGGAAGGCGCGCAGGGCACCGGCGATCGCGAACGCGGCGGCGTCCACGGCCAGGACCCAGCCGGGGCCGATCGCGGCGATCATGGCTCCGCCGAGGGCGGCCCCGCCGATGCCGGCGCCGTTCATCGCCATCCGGAAGAGGGCGAAGGCGCGGTTGGCGTGCTCGCCGGAGACGCTGGAGAGCAGCATGCCCTCGGCGGCCGGGTTGAAGAAGGCCTGGCCCGTGCCGCAGAGCGCGGTGAGCAGCATCATCTGCCACAGCTGCGGGTGGCCGGTCAGGACGAGGACGGCGAAGGCCGCCTGCGAGACGCAGTTGAGGGCGTTGGCCGCGACCATCACGTGGTGGCGCGGCAGCCGGTCGGCGAGCGCGCCGCCTATGAGCAGGAAGAGGACGAGGGGGAGCGTACGGGCCGCCGCCACCAGGCCGACGTCGCCGCCGGAGCCGCCGGCCTCCAGGACGGCGAAGGCAGAGGCGATGAGCGCTCCGTGGCTGCCCAGGTTCGTCACGACCGCGGCGCCCGTGAGAAGGGTGTAGTTGCGGCCCGCCCAGGGGGGCCGGCGGCGGTGTGCGGTCGTACGGGACGGGGCGGTGGGGGGAGAGCTCACCCCCGGACTATCCACGCCCCGGGCCGAGAATCCAAACGGATTAGGGCCCGGGGCGCGGGGTGGGACGAATGGTGCCGAAGGGGTCGGCGGGTGGGTCAGCCGCCGGTGCTGTTGAGGCGCACCGAGCTGAGGATCTTGTCCATCGTCTCCTGGGGGACCTCGCCCGGGACGCCGGTGGCGCTGTAGAGGACCCAGCTGGCGAAGTCACCCTTGTCGTTCTTGAAGCTGAACGAGATGCTCTTGCCGTCGGAGTCGCACTTGGTCGCCTTGGGCAGACCGCTCACGGTCGCCGTGGCCACGTGACCCTTGAGACCCGAAAGGGTGGTGTACTCCTTGGCCTCGGAGATCTTGGCGACTTCCGTGGGCTGCGGCTGTCCGTACGCGGCGTACACCCAGCTGCCGGCCGCGTTGCGCGAGAGCTGCGCGGTGTCCTTGGCGCCCTGGCCGCCCTTGGTGCCGGTACCGGCGAGCGCCTTGGTCTCCTCGCGGCCGTCCTTGTTGGAGTCGACCTTGCACCAGTCCTCTTTGAAGTAGGCCGGTGCGGACATCATGACGAAGGGGGAGCCGTCCTTCTTCGTCTCGTCCTCGAAGCCCACGGACATGCCGGCGCTGAGCACGTTCCATTCGGGCGGAACGTCGAAGGCGGTGCCGTGGGTCGGGTTGACGACGACCTTCCAGCCCGCGATCACCGGCTTGATGTCGCCGCCCGCGCGCGGGTTGGCGCCGGGCGAGGCGGGCGCGGCGGAGGAGGGCGCCGAGGAGGAGGCGGCGGGCTTGTTGTCGGCCACGTCGTTCTTCTTGTCGTCCCGGGTCAGGACGAACGCGCCGGTGGCGGCGGCCACCACGACGACCGCGGCCGCCGCGACGATGGCCACCGTCTTCGTCGCGAAGGGGCTCCCGCCGCCCTGCGGAGGCTGCACGGCCTGTGCCTGCGCCTGCGTCGGCTGGCCCCACGGCTGCACCGGCGGCGGGGTCTGGTAGCCGGCCTGCGGGTATCCGTAGCCGGGCTGCTGCTGCTGGTAGGGGTTCGGCTGCTGTCCCTGCTGCCCCTGCTGCTGGTACGGGTTCTGATGCGCGTCCTGAGGGTTCTGCTGTCCCCCGGGCGGCTGCTGCTGTCCTGGCCACATGGCCGGTAACGATAGTGGGAGTGGGTGTGGGCAGGCACGCCCGCCCCGTGTGAAGGTCTGGCCAGGGTGTCTACTCACGGGTAACATCGCGTTCCATGAGCGCAGATCAGATGAACGTGGGCGAACTGCTCGCCGCGACGGTGCCGATGGCCCGGACCCTGAACCTCCAGTTCCTGGAGACCACCCCCGAGCGTGCGGTCGTCCGGCTGCCGGACCAGCCCGACTACCACAACCACGTGGGCGGCCCGCACGCCGGCGCCATGTTCACCCTCGCCGAGTCCGCGAGCGGCGCGATCGTCCTGGCCGCCTTCGGCGACCAGCTCTCGCGCGCCGTGCCCCTCGCCGTCAAGGCCGAGATCGGCTACAAGAAGCTCGCCAAGGGCGTCGTGACGGCCACCGCCACCCTCGGCCGCCCGGCCGCCGAGGTCATCGCCGAACTCGACGCGGGCGGCCGCCCCGAGTTCCCCGTCACCATCGCCATCCAGCGCGAGGACGAGGCCGTAACCGGTGAGATGACCGTCGTCTGGACCCTGCGCCCGAACGCGTAACCGGCCGCCGTACGCCGGCCGCCGTACGCGGCTGCCCGCGGCGCAGCCGCCGGTCGGGGACCCGCCCGAGGACGAGGGGAAACCGCGTCCCGGGCGGGTTCCGTGTTTTCCGGCGCGCGGGCCCGGGGAAGGCACGGGGGCTGGAGTCCGCGGGCGGTGAACCGGAGGTGGCCGTGGCCAAGGTCGACATCACTCTCGACGCCGAGCTCGTGGTGGAGGTGATGGTCCTCGCCGGGATCGGTTCGCCCCAGGACGCGGTGGAGGCCGTCGTACGGGACTACATCGCGCGCGGGCACCGCACCGAGGCGCGCGTGCAGGCGCAGGACGGGCCGCGCCGCGACGCCGACGCCCTGGAGCCGCCGCCGCAGGGCTGAAACTCGGGCCGGCGGTGGCGCGTCCGGCGGGCCCGGGCGGGGCGGCGGCGCACAGTGGTCGGCGGGAGCGGTCCGGCGCGGGCCGCTCCCGCCGACCCGAGCCGCAGCCGCAGGGAGCGCCGATGAGCGAGGCCGTGTCCAGACGCCGCGCGATCGGGCTGCTCGGGGCGGTGGGCGCCGCCCTGGGAGCGGGCGGCTGCGTGGCCGCGGTGCCGCCCGGCGGCGCGGGCCCCCGCAAGGCCTCGGCATCCGCCGCGGCGACCGGAGCCGCCGCCCGGCCCGGCAGCGCCGCCCGCATCGACGCCCTGCTGGAGCGGCTCACCCTGGAGGAGAAGACCGCCCTGCTGCACGGTGGACCGGACCCCGCCCCGCTCGGCCAGGCCGGGTACGTCCCCGGCGTACCGCGCCTGGGCATCCCGGCGCTGCGGCTCGCCGACGGGCCGGCCGGGGTACGGGTCGCGAGGCCCGCCACCGCACTGCCCGCCCCCGTCATGCTGGCCTCCGCCTTCGACCCGGCGCTGGCCCGCGAGTACGGCAGGGTCATCGGCCGCGAGGGCCGGGCGCTCGGCCAGGACGTGCTCCTCTCCCCGATGGCCAACCTGATCCGCACCCCCTACGCCGGGCGGAACTTCGAGACCTTCGCCGAGGACCCCCGGCTGACCGCGGACCTCGTCGCGCAGGTGGTCCGCGGCATCCAGGACGAGGGGCTCATCGCCACCGTCAAGCACTTCGCCCTGAGCAACCAGGAGCAGGGCCGCGACACCGTCGACGCCGTAGCCGCCGAACAGACCCTGCACGAGACGGAGCTACGCGGCTTCGAGGCCGCCGTCGCCGCCGGGGCCGGCGCCGTGATGGGCGCGTACAACAAGGTCAACGGCACGTACGCCTGCGAGAACAAGCCCCTGCTCGACGAACTGCTGCGCGGGCGGTGGGGGTTCGGCGGCTGGGTGATGTCCGACTGGAACGCTGCCCACAGCACCGTCGCCGCCATCGGCGCCGGCCTCGACATGGAGATGCCCGGCGGCACCCACTACGGCGCCCCGCTCCGGCAGGCGGTGCGCGGCGGCTCCGTCCACGAGGACACCGTGGACCTCGCCGTACGCCGGATCCTGGCCACCATGGACCGGTTCGGCCTGCTCGCGGCGCGCCCCCCGGCCCGGCCCGCCCGCGACGCCGCCGCCGGGGCCCGCGTCGCCCGCCGGGTCGCCGCCGCGGGTGCGGTGCTGCTGCGCAACGAGCACGCCACCCTGCCGCTGACCGGCGCCGCGGCCCGCTCGATCGCCGTGATCGGACCCACCGGGCAGCTGCCCTTCGTCAGCGGCGGGGGCGGCGCACACGTGGTCCCCGACCAGGCGCCCGCCCCGCTCGACGCCATCAGGCGGCGCGCCGGCAACGGCAGCACGGTGCGCTACGCGCTCGGCGAGGACCTGTACGGGCGCCCGCTCCCGGCGAAGCTGCTGAATCCGGCCGCCGACCTGGCCGACCGGCGCGTGGAGGCCGGGCGGAGCTGGAGCCACGAGGGCGAGTTCACGCTCGCCGCGGACGACGAGTGGACGCTGCTCGTCCACTACACCGGGAAGCGTCCCGGCGTGCGCCTCGACGGCGAGGAGCTCTTCCCCGGCCGGCAGGGGGTGGCCGAGCAGTTCGCCGGGGGGCTCCTGGGCGCGGCGCCCGACGGGCTCGCCGTCCGCCGCCGCACCCTCGCCCTCACGGCGGGCACCCACCGGCTCTCCGTCTTCGCCGAGGGCGGGGACGAGGGCCAGCGGTTCCGGCTGCGGCACACCACGAACGCGACCCGCGCCGCCGACCTCGCCGAGGCCGTGAAGGCCGCCGAGCAGGCGCACAGCGTCGTGCTGTTCGCCTACGAGGACGCCACCGAGGGCACCGACCGCACCTCACTGGGGCTGCCCGGCGGGCAGCCGCGGCTGATCGAGTCGGTCGCCGCCGTGAACCCCCGCACCACGGTCGTGCTCAACACCTCCTCCAGTACGACCATGCCGTGGCTCCCCCGTACCGGAGCGGTCCTCCAGATGTACTACCCGGGCCAGGAGGGCGCCGGAGCCACCGCCGATGTCCTCTTCGGAGACGTGGACCCGGGCGGCCGGCTCACCCAGACCTTCCCGGCCGACGAGCAGGCGACCCCGGTCGGCGGGGACCCGGTGCGCTACCCGGGGGTGGGCGGGCGGCAGGAGTACGGCGAGGGCGTCCACGTCGGCCACCGCTGGTACGACGCGCAGCGGGTGGCCCCGCTGTTCCCGTTCGGGCACGGGCTCTCGTACACGACCTGGGAGTACGAGAACCTGACCGTGCGGCCCGAGCGCGGCGGGCTGCGGGTGGAGTTCACCGTCCGCAACACCGGGCACCGCAAGGGCACCGAGGTGGCCCAGGTGTACGTCGGCCCCTCCGCCGAGCTGAAACTCGACCAGCCGGTGCGCGCACTGGCCGGCTACCGGCGGCTCGCGCTGGCACCCGGCGAGGCGCAGCAGGTGGTCCTCGACATCGATGCCCGCACCCTGTCCTCCTGGGACCCCGAAGCGCATGCCTGGGTGCTCGGTTCAGGCCGTCGTGAAGTGTTCGCGGGCCGTTCCTCCCGCGAACTCCACCTGCGGGCAAAGGCTGTGGTCAAGAGCAGATAGGCTGCCCGTTCGGCGTGTCACAGGGGACGCGCCCCCGCGATTCGGGAGGACGTACCGGTGCACATCCAGGAATGGCTGGAGACGATTCCGGCGGTCAGCATCTATCTCCTGGTGGGTCTGGTCATCGGGCTGGAGAGCCTCGGCATCCCGCTGCCGGGAGAGATCATCCTGGTCAGCTCGGCGCTGCTGGCCTCGCAGCACGGCGAGATCGACCCCGTGGTCCTGGGGATCTGCGCGTCCACCGGGGCGATCGTCGGCGACTCGATCGGCTACGCGATCGGGCGCAGGGGCGGCAAGCCGCTGCTGGAGCGCCTCGGCCGGCGCTTCCCCAAGCACTTCGGTCCCGAGCACGTGGCCCAGGCGGAGCGCGCCTTCGAGAAGTGGGGCATGTGGGCCGTCTTCTTCGGGCGGTTCGTGGCCCTGCTGCGGATCTTCGCCGGCCCGCTGGCGGGTGTCCTACACATGCCGTACTGGCGGTTCCTCGTCGCGAACATCCTCGGCGGAATCCTGTGGGCGGGTGGCACCACGGCCGTCATCTACACCATCGGCATCGTCGCGGAGCCGTGGCTCAAGGGCTTTTCCTGGGTGGCGCTGGTGCTGGCCCTGGTGATCGGCCTCACGGTGACGCTGGTGCTGCGCAGCCGGATGAAGAAGGCGGCCGCGGCCGAGGCGGCGACGGAGACGGCGGCCGCCGCGGCCGAGTAGCCGGCCGCGGGGCGCGCGTACGTGCGCAGGGCTACTGCGGGGGCTGGACGGCGGCCCGGTGCTGCTTGGCCAGGTCCGCGTACATCAGGGCGTTGACCTTGATGCCCTCGCGCTCCTCGTCGGTCAGCTCGCGCCGCACCTTGGCCGGCACGCCCGCGACCAGCGAACCGGGCGGGACCACCATGCCCTGCGGGACCAGCGCCTGCGCGGCGACCAGCGAGCCGGCACCGATCACCGCGCCGTTGAGGACGGTGGCGCCCATGCCGATGAGGCAGTCGTCCTCGACGGTGCACCCGTGCACCACCGCGTTGTGGCCGATGGAGACGCGCTCGCCGATCGAGACCGGGAACCCGGGGTCGACGTGCAGCGTGCAGTTGTCCTGCACGTTGCTGTCCGCGCCGAGCGAGATCGGGCCGCAGTCGGCCCGCAGCACCGCCGAGTACCAGATGCTCGAATTCGGGGCCATCGTGACGTCGCCGACCACGACCGAGGTCGGCGCGGCGAAGGCCGTGGGGTCGATCCGCGGGCTCTTGCCGCCCACGCCCGCGACGAGTGCCTGGCCCCGGTCCGCGTGATACGTCATGTTCTCTTCCTCAGTCCTGTGTGCTGGAGTGCCCTGCTGTCGCGCTACCGGCACGGTAGGGCACGGGCCCGGTCCGACCGGCGATGGGGTGAAGATCACGGCGCGCACCCGGCGCTCGGCGCGTTACGGTGACCCGGTGCCGAAGAACCAGAACACGTTCTCATCGCTGACGGCCCTGACCGCGCTGAACGCCCTGCGCCGCAGGCTCGCCAACCGCGCGGTCCACGCCGGCTGGCGCTGGATGCAGCAGGCCGGTGCGGTCACCGCGCAGACGCCCGGACGGCTGCGCTTCGGCGCGATCGGGCACGGCACCCGCCTCGCCTTCCCCCAGGGCACCGTCTTCGGAGAGCCGTGGATCCGCCTGGGCGAACACTGCATCATCGGGGAGCAGGTCACGCTGACCGCCGGGATGATGCCGGGGCTCGACCTCGGGACCGAGCCGGTGCTGGTCCTCGGCAACGGCGTGGTGCTCGGCCGGGACACCCACGTCATAGCCGACACCCGGATCACCATCGGCGACGACACCTTCTGCGGCCCCGGGGTGTACATCACCTCCACCAACCACAGTTACGACGATCCGCACGAGCCCGTCGGCAAGCAGTGGCCGCGCAGCGCCCCGGTGGAGGTGGGCCCGGGCTGCTGGCTCGGCACGGGCGCCGTGATCCTGCCGGGGGCGCGACTGGGCCGCAACGTGGTGGTGGCCGCGGGGGCCGTCGTACGGGGCGAGGTGCCGGACCACGCGGTGGTGGCCGGGGCGCCCGCGCGGATCGTCCGTCGGTGGCAGCCGGAGACGGGCTGGCAGCCGCCGCTGCGGACCCCGGCGCCGGTGCCGATCCCGGAAGGGGTGACGCCGGAGCAGCTGCGCGCGGTGGCCCTGCTGACGGAGGCCGAGCAGCCCTCGGCGGACCCGCGCTAGGGGGTCCTGACGCCCCTGGCCCGCTAGCCGGCGGCGAGCAGAACCGTTCCGGCGAGGGCCAGCCCGGCGCCGGCCGCCTGGACCGTCCGCAGCCGCTCCTTGAGGACGACGAAGGCGGCGAGCGCGGTGATCACCGGGTAGAGCGAGGACAGTACGGCGGCCACGGTCACCGGTCCGTGCTGGGCGGCCACGGAGTACGTGCCGTTCGCCGCGACGTCGGCCAGGCCGACGAAGGCCAGCGCGGGCAGCAGCCCCCACAGCATCCGCGGGCCCGTCCCCGCGGGCAGGGCCGGCGCGCCCCGCCGGGTCCGGACCCACAGGGCCGCGCCGCCCGCGGCCACGTTGGTGACCCGCTGGACGAACAGGGCGAGGAAGAGCCCGGTGACGCTGCTCGACGCCTGCGCGATCAGCGCCATCACCGCACCGAACCCGAAGGCCGCGGTCAGCGTCAGCACGACCGCCCGGCGCTGTACGGGCGCACCGCGCAGCTCCGGGCCGCCCGCGAGGACGATGCCCACGACGGCCACCGCGATCCCGGCGAATTGGCCGGGCCCGGGCCGCTCGCCCAGGGCCAGCCCGGCCGCGACGGGCACGACCACCCCCAGCGAGCCGAGCGGCGAGACCACGCCCATCGGCCCGAGCGCCAGCGCCTTGTAGAAGCTGAGCATGGCGACCGGCCCGACCAGGCCCGCCGCGACCGCGAACCACAGCTGGGGCCCTGCCTCCCGCCAGGCGCCCGTACCCAGCACGACCGCGCCCAGCGCGACGACGGCGAGGACCTGCGAGACCACGACCACCGTGAGCGCCGGCAGCCGGCGGGTCAGCAGCCCGCCGCCGAAGTCGGCGAGACCCCACAGCACGGCTGTGGCCAGGGCGAAGAGGGCGGTCATGACAGGGGCCTCGCAGTACGGAGCGGTGAACGGGGGAGTGCGGTGCGCAACACCCCGCACGGTAGTTCAGCCGCACCGTGCCACCGCGGACGGGCCGGTCAGAGCGCCGGGATCTCGATGGCGGGGCAGCGGTCCATCACCATGTCCAGGCCGGCCTCGCGGGTACGGGCGTAGGCCGCCTCGTCGATCACGTCGAGCTGGAACCAGACGGCGTCCGCCCCCGCGGCCACGGCCTCGTCGGCGACGGCCCCGGCCAGGTGGCTGTTCACGAAGACGTCCACCACGTCCACCTTGAACGGGATCTCCGCGAGCGAGGCGTACCCCTGCTCGCCGTGCACCGTCTCCGCCTTCGGGTGCACGGGGACGACCCGCTTGCCGAACCGCTGGAGCGTGCGGGCCACCCCGTAGGCCGCCCGGTCCCGGTTGTTGGACAGGCCCACCACGGCCCAGGTGTCGCCGAGCTCGGTGAGGATCTTGCGGATGGTTGCCGGGTCGCCGTACACGGTTGCCGCCTCCTGTTGCCTTCCGGACGCGGCCCGGCGATCCGGCCCGCATCCGTGATCAACCGAAAGGACGCATGTCCGATTCCCCGTAGGGTGGAGCGGTGAAGTCAGACCAGTACGTGACGGTGGCCCGTGAGGGCGTGCACGAGGCGGAGATCAACCGCTCTCGCTTCCTGTGTTCGCTCGCGCCCGCCGCGACGGAGCGGGAGGCGCAGGAGTTCATCGCGCGCGTCCGCAAGGAGCACCCCACCGCCACGCACAACTGCTTCGCCTACGTCATCGGCGCCGACGCCTCCGTCCAGAAGGCCAGCGACGACGGGGAGCCCGGCGGCACCGCCGGGGTGCCCATGCTCCAGATGCTGATGCGCCGCGACATCCGGTACGCGGTGGCCGTGGTGACCCGCTACTACGGCGGCGTGAAGCTCGGCGCCGGCGGCCTGATCCGGGCCTACGGCGGGGTCGTCGGCGAGGCCCTCGACGAGCTCGGCACCCTCACCCGCCGCCGCTACCGGCTGGCCACCGTCACCGTGGACCACCAGCGGGCCGGCAAGACCCAGAACGACCTGCGCTCCACCGGCCGCACCGTGGTGGACCTGCGCTACGGGGCCGCCGTCGAGATCGAGGTCGCCCTGCCCGAGGCGGACCTGCCCGCCTTCGAGGCCTGGCTCGCCGACAGTACGGCGGGCAGCGCCACCCTGACCCTCGGCGGGGAGACGTACGCGTCCTGAGGACGTGGCTCGGGGGCCCCGGTGACGCGTTAGCGTAGAGGGGCTCAGCGAGCGGGAGACGACCGGGACGACCAGGGGGACGGAAGAAACATGTGCGGAGAGACGTCCGGCGGGGCCGGCGAGTGAGGCTCCTGCACACCTCCGACTGGCATCTGGGGCGGTCCTTCCACCGCGTGAACCTGCTCGGAGCCCAGGCCGCCTTCATCGACCACCTGGTCGAGACCGTCCGCGAACACGAGGTCGACGCCGTCCTCGTCGCCGGCGACGTCTACGACCGGGCCGTGCCCCCGCTGCCCGCCGTCGAGCTGTACGACCGGGCCCTGCACCGGCTCGCTGACCTCGGCGTGCCCACCGTGATGATCTCCGGCAACCACGACTCGGCCCGCCGCCTCGGCGTCGGCGCCGGGCTGATCGGCCGGGCCGGGATCCACCTGAGGACCGACCCCGAGGGCTGCGCCGACCCCGTGGTGCTGGCCGACGTACACGGGGAGGTGGCGCTGTACGGACTGCCGTACCTGGAGCCCGCCCTGGTGAAGGACCGGTTCGCGGCGCCGAAGGTGAGCCACGAGGCCGTGCTGGGCGCGGCCATGGACCTGGTCCGGGCCGACCTCGCCGCCCGCGCCCCCGGCACCCGCTCCGTCGTCCTCGCCCACGCCTTCGTCACCGGCGGGCTGGCCAGCGACAGCGAGCGCGACATCGCCGTCGGCGGGGTCGAGGCCGTGCCCGCCTCCGTCTTCGAGGGGGTGGACTACGCCGCCCTCGGCCACCTCCACGGCTGCCAGACGATCAACGAACGGGTCCGCTACTCCGGTTCCCCGCTCGCCTACTCCTTCTCCGAGGCCGACCACCGCAAGACCATGTGGCTGGTCGACCTCGGCCCGGCCGGGGAGATCACCGCCGAGCGCGTCGACACCCCCGTGCCGCGCCCGCTCGCCCGGCTCCGGGGACGGCTCGACACCCTGCTGGAGGAGACCGCGTACGACGCGTACGAGGACTCCTGGATCGAGGCCACCCTCACGGACCCGGTCCGGCCCGAGGACCCCATGGCCAGGCTCGCCGCCCGCTTCCCGCACACCCTCAGCCTCGCCTTCGACCCCGAGGGCCGGGAGGAGTCCGGCGGGGCCTCGTACGCCCAGCGCCTCAAGGGGCGCAGCGACCAGGAGATCGCCGAGGACTTCGTCGCGCACGTGCGCGGCGGCGGGGTGGCGGACGAGGCCGAACGGGCCGTGCTCCAGGGCGCCTTCGAGGACGTACGGGCGGACGACAGCCGGCAGGAGACCCGCCGATGAGGCTGCACCGGCTCAGGATCACCGCCTTCGGCCCCTTCGCCGAACCCCAGGAGATCGACTTCGACGCGCTGTCCGGCGCCGGGATCTTCCTGCTCCACGGCCCCACCGGCGCGGGCAAGACCTCCGTCCTCGACGCCGTCTGCTACGCCCTGTACGGATCGGTGCCCGGCCCCCGCCAGGCCCCCGGCACCAGCCTGCGCAGCGACCACGCCGACGCCGGGACGCCCACCGAGGTCACCCTCGAACTCACCGCGGGCGGGCGGCGCCTGGAGATCACCCGGCGCCCCGAGCAGGACCGGCCCAAGAAGCGCGGCACGGGCACCACCAAGGACAAGGCGCAGAGCTGGCTGCGCGAGTACGACGGGGAACGCTGGCAGGCACTCAGCCGTTCCCATCAGGAGATCGGCGAGGAGATCGAGCAGCTGCTCGGCATGAGCCGCGAGCAGTTCTGCCAGGTCGTGCTGTTGCCGCAGGGCGAGTTCGCCAAGTTCCTGCGGGCCGACGAGGCGGCGCGGGGCCGGCTGCTGGGCCGGCTCTTCGACACCCGCCGCTTCGCCGCCGTCGAGGCGCTGCTCGCCGAGCGCCGCCGGGCCGCCGAGGCCAAGGTCCGCGCCGGCGACGAGAAGGTGCTCGGCACCGCCCAGCGGCTCGCCCAGGCCGCCGGGGACAGCGCCGACCTGCGGGCCTGGCCGCTGCCCGGGCACCAGCCGGGCGATCCCGGGCTGGCCGGGGCCGTCCGGGCCTGGGCCGCCGTCGCCCGCTGCGCCGCACGGGAGCGGCTGACGGTCGCCGAGTACGCGCTGGCCGCCGTGGAGGGCCGGCACGCCGCCGCCCGGCGGGCCGCCGAAGAGGCGCGGGAGCTCGACCGCCTCCAGCGCCGGCACGCCGAGACGGCCCGCCGCACCGCCCTGCTCGACGGGGCGGAGCCGGAGCGGTCGCGGGTCCGCGCCCTGCTGGACCGGGCCCGGCGGGGCGCCCTGGTGGCCCCCGCCCTGGAACTGCGCGGAGCCGCGTCGGCGGCCCACCTGTCCGCCGCCCACGCGGAGGCCGCCGCCCGCGAGCAACTCCCGCCGGCCCTCGCCGAGGCGGGCACCGAGCAGCTGTCCGCCGTCGAGCAGCGGCTGCGCGAGGACCTCGGCGCGCTCGGCGCCGCCCAGCGCGCCGAGCAGCGCAGCGCCGAGATCGGCCGCGAGCGGGCCACCCTGGAACGGGAGGCCCGCGACGCCGAGGAGCAGCTGCGGGACTCCGCCGACTGGCTCGCCCGCTGGGAGGCCACCCGGGCCGCGCTGGCCGAGCGGGTGGACGCCGCCCAGCAGGCCGCGACGCTGGCCGAGCAGCTCGCGGGACGGCTGGAGCCGGCCCGTCTGCACCTGAACGCCGCCCGGCGCCGGGATGCGCTGGACACCGACGCGCAGCGCGCCGAGGGCGAACTGCTCTCCGTGCGCGAGGAGTCGACCGCCGCCCGGGAGCGCTGGCTGGAGCTCAAGGAGGCCCGGCTGCGCGGGATCGCCGCCGAGCTCGCCGAGGCGCTGGTGGCGGGGGAGGCGTGCACGGTGTGCGGATCGGCGGAGCACCCCGCTCCGGCGCGCCCGGCCCCCGGACACGTGGACCGGGCCGCCGAGGACACCGCCCACGCCCGCTACGAGCAGGCCGAGGAGCGCCGGGCCGCCGTCGAGCGGAAACTCGCCGCCGTCCAGGAGGCGCGGGCCGAGGCCGCGGCGGCCGCCGGGGAGGCCACCACCGGGGAACTCCTCGCGCTGACCTCGGACCTGAGTTCCCGGCACGCCGCAGCCCATGCCGCGGCGGCCGGGCTGCACGCCGCCCGGGAGCGGCTGGCCGGCGCGGAGCGGGAGCACGCCGTACGCAGCTCCGACCGGCTCGACGCCGAACGCCGGGCCGCCGGCCGGGCCTCCCGGCGCGAGGCCTTGGACGGGGAGCAGGCCGCGCTGGAGACCGAGCTGGCCCTGGTCCGGGGGGACGCGCCCACGGTGGCGGCCCGCGCCCGGACCCTGGAGGACCGGGTCCGGATGGTCACCGGTGCCGCGGCCGCGCTGCGCCGGGCCGAGGACACCGCAGCCCGGCTCAAGGAGGCCGACGCCCAGCTCGCCGACGCCGCCTTCAAGGCCGGCTTCGACACCACCGAGGCCGCCGCCGACGCGGTCCTCCCGGACTACGAACGCACCGCTCTCCAACGGAGGATGGACGCCTGGCAGGCGGAGGAGGCCATGCTGGCGGACCGCCTCGGCGAGACCGACACCGCCCTCGCCGCGACGCTGCCCCCGGCCGCGCCCGATGCCGCCGAGGCGTACGAAGCCCGGGCCGCGGCGAAGCTCCGTACGGCGGGGTCGGCCGTGGACGCGGCCCGGGTGCGCTGCGCGGAGCTGGACCGGCTCTCCCGGCAGGCGGAGCAGGAGCTGCGCGCGCTGGGCCCGCTGCGCGAGGCGTACGACCGGGTGGCCCGCCTCGCCGGGCTCACGGCGGGCACCTCCGCCGACAACGAGCGCAAGATGCGGCTGGAGGCGTACGTCCTGGCAGCCCGCCTGGAGCAGGTCGCGGCCGCCGCGACGGTACGGCTCCTGCGGATGTCCGGCGGCCGCTACACGCTCGTCCACTCCGACGCCAAGGCGAGCGGACGCGGGCGTTCGGGCCTCGGGCTGCACGTGGTGGACGCCTGGACCGGCAGCGAGCGGGACACGGCCACGCTGTCGGGCGGTGAGACCTTCTTCGCCTCGCTAGCCCTGGCCCTCGGCCTGGCCGACGTGGTCACCGACGAGGCGGGCGGCATGCGCCTGGACACCCTGTTCATCGACGAGGGCTTCGGCAGCCTCGACGACCAGGCGCTCGACGAGGTGCTCGACGTACTGGACTCGCTGCGCGAACGGGACCGCAGCGTCGGCATCGTGAGTCACGTCGCCGACCTGCGGACCCGCGTCCAGGCCCAATTGGAGATCGTCAAGCAGCGCGGCGGCTCGGTGGTCCGCCACCGCACGGCGTCCCTCACGGACTGAGCACGGTGAGAACGTCCCTCACGGACTGAGCACGGTGAACGCGTCCCTCACGGACTGAGCGGGCGGCGGGACAGCGGTGAGGAGTACACGATGCTGGTGGTGACGGAGCCGAGGCCCGCGATCCGGCCCGCGACCTCCTCCAGATGGCCCATCGAGCGGGTGGCGACCTTGAGCACGAAGCAGTCGTCGCCCGTGACGTGGTGGGCCTCCAGGATCTCCGGGGTCGCCTCCAGCAGGTCGTGGAACGGCTTGTAGTTGCCGTGCGGATAGCGCAGCCGGACCAGCGCCAGGATGGACTTGCCCAGCTTCTCCGCGTCCACCACGGCGGTGTACCCGGTGATCACGCCCGCCTCCTCCAGACGGCGCACCCGCTCGGTGACCGCGCTCGCGGACATCGAGACGGCGCGCGCGAGATCGGCGAAGCTGGCCCGCCCGTCCTCTTGGAGGGCCGTCAGAATGCGCCAGTCGGTGGCGTCAGGGGAATAGTCGGTCATGAGGCAGGTGTAGCAGGGGAATCCCCGGCCGAACAAGGGGAAGGCCGGGGAAAGACACTTCCCGGGATGATCAGCGGCTCGTAGATTCAGAGCCATGACGACGACACAGAACAGCGCCGCCCCGGCCGCCGCCCCCGCTCCCGCCACCAACCCCGTGCTCCGGGTGCCCCCGGCCGCCCCGGCCGCGGCCGCCGCCTACTTCGCCGCGAGCCTCGCCTTCCACGCGGACGTGTCCGATGTCGCCGCCGCCTTCAAGGCCCACCGCGAGCAGGGCGCCGAGCTCGGCTTCCAGCTGGTCGACTCCCGCTCCACCCCGGCCTGGGACCAGGCCCACGTGCCGGGTGCGCTCCACCTGCCGACCGCCCTCATCCCCGAGCAGGCCGAGCGGCTCCTCGACAAGAGCCTTCCCGTGGTCACGTACTGCTGGGGCCCCGGCTGCAACGGGGGCGCCCGCTCCGCGCTCGCCCTGGCCCAGCTCGGCTTCCAGGTCAAGGAGATGCTCGGCGGCATCGAGTACTGGATCCGCGAGGGCTTCGAGGTCGAGACCTGGCAGGGCGGCCGGCAGCGCGCCGAGGCGGACCCGCTGACCGCGCCGACCGACTCCGACGACTGCGGCTGCTGACCGTCCGCTTTCGGCCAGGAATGCCGTACGGGCCGCCCGCTCCCTCGCGAGGGAAACGGGCGGCCCGTACGCGTGACCGCGGTCGGTCAGAGCTTCGACAGTTCGTCCACCAGATCGTCCAGGCCCAGCGAGCCCTGCGACAGCGCCGCCATGTGCCACGCCTTCAGGTCGAAGGAGTCGCCGTGCGCGGCGCGGGCGTTGTCCCGTCCGAGCAGCCAGGCCCGCTCGCCCAGCTTGTAGCCGATCGCCTGTCCCGGCATCGACAGGTAGCGGGTCACCTCGCTGTCGATGAAGTCCGCCGGCCGGCCGCTGTGCAGGCCGAAGAACTCCTGCGCCAGGTCCACCGTCCAGCGCTCGCCCGGGTGGAACGGCGAGTCCGCCGGGATGTCCAGGCCCAGGTGCATGCCGATGTCCACGATGACGCGCGCGGCGCGCATCATCTGGCAGTCCAGGTAGCCCAGGCGCTGCTCGGCGTCCTTGAGGTAACCCAGCTCGTCCATCAGGCGCTCCGCATACAGCGCCCAGCCCTCGACGTTGGCGCTGACGAGGCCGACGCTGGCCTGGTAGCGGGAGAGCTGGTCCGCGACGTGCGCCCACTGCGCGAGCTGGAGGTGGTGGCCCGGAACGCCCTCGTGGTACCAGGTGGAGACCAGGTCGTACAACGGGAAGCGGGTCTGGCCCATCGTCGGCAGCCAGGTGCGCCCCGGGCGGGAGAAGTCCTCCGAGGGGTTCGTGTAGTACGGGGCCGCCGCGCCGCCCGGCGGGGCGATCATGGACTCCACCCGCTTCACGCGCTCGGCGAGCTCGAAGTGGGTGCCGTCGAGGTTCTCGATGGCCTCGTCCATGATGCCCTGGAGCCAGGCCCGGACCTCGTCGACGCCCTCGATGTGCGTGCCGTGCTCGTCGAGGTGGGCCAGCGCCTCCCAAGGACCCGCGCCCGGCAGGATCTTGGCGGCCTCGGCGTTCATCTCGGCGAGCAGCCGGTGGTACTCCGACCAGCCGTAGGCGTACGCCTCGTCCAGGTCCAGGTCCGTGCCGTTGAAGTACCGCGACCAGCGGGCGTAGCGCTCGCGGCCCACCGGGTCCGGCGCGTCCGCGACGGCGGGGGCGTACACGTCGCGCATCCAGTCGCGGAGTCCGGCGACGGCCGCGGTGGCTCCGGCGGCCGCCTCCTCCAGCCCGGCGCGCAGCGCCTCCGGGCCGCGGGACGCGAGTTCGCCGAAGAAGTCCGCGCCGCCGCTCTCCGCTCCGTCGCCGTCCTCGCCCGCCCAGGTGGTGAGCTGGTCGATGAAGGTGGCGGTGGCGCGCGGGCCCCCGTACAGGCCGCGTTCCAGGCCGAGTCCGAGGCTCTCGCGGTAGCCCGCGAGGGCGGCGGGGACCGCGCGCAAGCGCTCGGCGATCGCGGCCCAGTCCTCGTCCGTGTCGGACGGGGTCAGGGTGAAGACGTCGCGGACGGCGTGCGCGGGCGAGTGGATGTTGCTGACGGTCCGCAGGTCCTCGTCCGCCTCGTACACCGCGAGTTCGGCGTTCAGGCGCTCGCGCAGGAGGCGGCCGCAGCGGCGCTCGGCGTCGCTGTCCGCGCCGGGCAGCCGCTCGGCGGCGTCGAGGCGGGCGAGGGTGGCACGGGACAGGTCGGCGGCGGCCGCACGGCCGGCGGGCGAGAAGTCCGGGAGCCGGCTGGAGCACGCGGCGACACCGAGATAGGTGCCCGCGATCGGATCGATGGCAATGAGGTCGTCGACGTATGCGTCGGCGACCTGGCGGGGCAGCCGGGAGGCGCTGTCGCTGCGAAGGGTCTCTGACATGCGGCCATCTTCGTACGTGGGACGGCCCCGCGTCATCACCGTTCGCTTTCAGCCTCCTGACGTGCACGGGAGCGGCGGAGCGGTGGTACCGCTCCCGTGCGGTCAACGGCGTGCGTCCGGGGGCGATTTCACGCCACTCGAAGCGATCCCGGTGGACGGGTCCAGCACGGGTGCTGCCGGCCTTACGGCTGCTGCGCGCGCGGGAGCTCGTAAGCGACCCGGGAGGCGACCGGCGTCGCGTCCAGCCGGGCCGTGATCACCAGGGTGCCCTCCTCGATCTGGTAGTCGAGGGGGAGACCGAGGCCGCGCATGGCCGCGACCATGCCGGTGTTGGAGGACTGGGTGACGGCGTACACGCTGTCGCAGCCGGCCTCCACGGCCAGCGCGATCAGGCGGCCCAGAAGTTCGGAGCCGATCCCGCGGCGCTGCCAGTCGTCCTCGATCAGGAGCGCGACCTCGGTCTCGTCCCCGTCCCACAGCAGGTGGCCGAGGGCGACGAGCTTGCCGGACGCGGTGGTGGCGGCGAGCGTACGGCCGAACCGGGGGCTCAGCAGGTGGCCGAGGTAGCGGTCGGCGTCGGCGACGGGCCCGTGGTAGCGCAGGCCCAGGGTGCGCTCGGAGCAGCGGTCGTGCATCGCGCGGGCGGCGGCGAGATCGGAGCCGTCGGCGCGGCGGACGGTGATCTCGTTGCCCTCGGGCAGGGTCAGCACGTCCTGGCTGCGCGGCACGCGCGGGCCGAGTCGGGCGTCGAGTTCGACGAGGGCGCGGGCGCGGGCGAACTCGGTCGGGGTGAAGGGCAGGTAGGGGCGCTCCACGGTGATGGCACCGCCCGAGGGGTCGCGCAGCCGCATCACCGTCGCCTCCAGGACGCCCTCGACCGGGGCGTCGGCGCCCGCGTTGGGGCGGCCGGAGAGGGTGGTGGCCGGGATCGAGTGGATGGTGCAGCGGCCGAGCAGCTGGCGCAGGGCGAGGGGCAGCTCGGCGGCGTCCAGGGCGGTGCGGGTGGCCAGGCCCAGGACCCGGGTCGGGGTGTCGACCAGGTCGTGCGCGTCGGCGCGTTCGATCCAGGTGCTGTGGCCGCCGGCCCCGGCGATGGCGCGCGAGAGGTCGGCGGCGGCCAGCTGCTGCGGGGAGCGCAGCAGGAACTCGTCGACGGTGCCGCCCTCGGGGAGCGGGTGGGTCTGGAGGGTCAGGATGTCCACGCCGTGGTGGGCGAGCGCGCTGCAGATCGCGGCCAGGCTGCCGGGCTCGTCCCGTACGGTCGTCCGCATCCGCCACAGGGAGGTCGTGGCGGCGGTCGCGCTCTCGGATGTGGACCCCGATGCGGACGTGGCCGCGGTCGTACCGGGGGCCGGATCGGAGGGCGCTGTACTCGACGGCGGCGGTGCATGGCTGTGGCGGCGTGCCCACCAGGTGTGGAACGCGGTCGTGACGAGGAGCGCGACGGCCGAGGCGATGAGCAGGACCGGGCCGTGGGGGCCGTGCGCGACGAGATTGGCGATGCCGTCGGCGACCGCGACGGCGCAGAACAGCGCGGCCAGTTCGACGAGGTCGCGGCGCCAGTGGTGGCGGTGGTGGCGGTGGGCGGGGGCGTGGTTGCGTTCAGTCATGCATGCCACTGTGACGCAGGGGTGTTGCGTGATCACGAACGATCTGTGTCCGACTGGTTAAGTGTCCGTCTGGCCGATTTCGCCCGGTTTTTCGAGAGGGGCGTGGGCATCCGGAAGCCGCAGCGGCGGGGCGGGGCCGGGTCCGGGGTGGCGGAGTTCCGGGCTCCGGACGGTCGGCGCCGGGGTTCAGGAGACCCCGGCGCCTGCGGTGGTTACTGGCCCACGCGTCCGGGCTGGAGCGAGGTCGTGAAGAGTACGCCGCCCCCCTGGCGCCGCAACCGGACGGTGAGCTCCCCGCACTCGCCGTCGATCTCGACCTCCCCGTAGTAAGGGGGGTTCTCGGACGGTGACATGTTGGCGAGCGGTGCCGACTGGACGTAGGCGGTCTCGGGGCCGAAGGTGGCGTCGAGCTTCCCGGCGGGGAACCCGCCCGCGCCGATGGGACCGGAGACGAACTCCCAGAACGGCGCGAAGTCGGTGAAGGCGGCCCGTTCGGGGGCGTAGTGGTTCGCGGCCGTGTAGTGCACGTCGGCGGTGAGCCAGAGGGTGCCCGTGATGCGCTGGTGCTTGATGTGGCGCAGGAGTTCGGCGATCTGGAGCTCGCGGCCGAGCGGGGCGCCCGGGTCGCCCTGGGCGACGGCCTCGAAGTTCTCGGCGCCGTCGGGTACGACGATGCCCAGCGGCATGTCGGAGGCGATGACCTTCCACGTGGCGCGGGAGCGCGACAGCTCGCGCTTGAGCCAGGCCAGCTGTTCCCCGCCGAGGATGCCGATCGGGTCCACGCTCTGGCGGCCGGGGGAGTTGGCGTCGCGGTAGGTGCGCATGTCGAGGACGAAGACGTCGAGCAGCGGCCCGTACCGCATCACCCGGTACATGCGGCCCTCGGCGCGGCCGCCGCGGAGGTCGGTGACCGGGAAGTACTCGCCGAAGGCCTGGCGGGCGCGGCCGGCGAGGGTGTCGACGTCGCGCACGGTGTAGCGGGGGTCGTCGATCACCTGCCCGGGGTACCAGTTGTTGCGCACCTCGTGGTCGTCCCACTGGGCGAGGACCGGCACCTGGGCGTTGAAGTCGCGCAGGTTGCGATCGAGCAGGTTGTAGCGGAAGTTCCCGCGGAACTCGGCGAGGGTCTCGGCGACCTTCGCCTTCTCCTCGGTGGTGATGTTGCGCCAGACGCTGCCGTCGTGCAGGGGGACGGAGGCCTGGATCGGCCCGTCGGCGTAGATGGTGTCCCCGCTGAAGAGGAAGAAGTCGGGGTCGCGCTGGCGCATCTCGTCGAAGACGCGGTAGCCGCCGAGGTCCGGGTTGATGCCCCAGCCCTGGCCCGCGAGGTCCCCCGACCACAGGAAGCGCACGTTGTGGCGGCGCGAGACGGGGCTGGTCCGGAAGGTGCCGCGGACCGGCTCGCCCGTGCGGCGCGGGTCGTCCGGGTCGGCCAGGACCACCCGGTAGTGGATCTGCTGCCCGGGCGGCAGGTCGCGCAGGGTGGTGGTGCCGGTGAAGTCGGTGGCGGGGCCGAGGAACGGGCCGCCGTGCCGCCGGACGCCGTAGCGGAACGACTCGCTCGGGGAGGTCTCGACGTACATCCGCGCCGGCCGGTCGGAGCGCGTCCAGACGGTGGCCGAGTGCGCGGTGATCTCACCGGACTGGGTGCCCCACGAGGCGCTCGGGCGCCCGGAGCGGGTGAACGCCGCGGCGGTGGCGGGCGCGGCGAAGGCGGGCGCGGCGAGCGCGCCGGACAGGGCAAGGCCCACAGGAACGGCGAGTGAACCGCCGAGCAGGGACCGTCGGGTGTGCGGCATCGGTGCCATCGGAGCGTCTCCAGGGGCCGGCGGGGACGGGTCGGACCAGTGTGCCGTCGCACACCGGCCCGCCCGCGTCGCCCAACCGAACCGTGGATGAACAGCCGTCAGCGGCTCAGGCCGATTGGCCGGTTGTGGCGCGCACCGTGTCCAGAACCACGCGGGAGACTAGCGCCGGGTCGTCGTTCATGGGTACGTGGCCGCATCCGCGGAGCCGGATCAGCCGCGCGTCGGGGACCGTGTGCTTGGCGCGTACGCCCTGGCGGGGCAGGAGCAGCCGGTCGCGCGAGCCCCAGGCGATGGTGACCGGCAGGCCGGGCACGTCCGAGGTGAACCGCACGGAGCGGCCGGCGGCGAGGGTCTCCTCGAAGCCGGTGGCCTCGCGCAAGGCGAGGGTCTCGGCGACCACGGCCTCGGGCGACCGGCGGGCCGGGTGCGCGTAGATGGTGCCGGTGAGCGCGGCCCGGCCGGCGGCGCTGTGCGAGAGCCGCTCCAGTGTGGAGTGGGGGAGCGTGAGCGCGCCGACGCGCATCGCGCGCAGGGTCGCGAAGGCGTACCTGCGTTCGGCCTCGGTCCAGAACCCGGCGGGGGACAGGGCGGTGACCGAGCGGACCAGGTTGCTGCGGCCCATTTCCAGGGCGAGGAGCCCGCCGAGGGAGTTGCCGACGACGTGCGGGCGCTCGACGCCGAGGGCCGTGCAGAGCGCGCCGAGTGCGGGGACGAAGGTGCCCAGGTCGTACGGGATCCCCTCGGGCAGCGGCTCCGAGACGCCGAAGCCGGGCAGGTCGACGGCGATGACGTCGTGCTCGGCGGCCAGGATGTCGGTCACCGGGTGCCAGGCCTGGAGGTGGTGGCCGATGCCGTGCAGCAGGAGAAGCGGTGCGCCGGCGCCCTTGCGCTCGTAGGCGACGGTGGCGGTGCGGGGGCCCAGCGGCGATTCGATCGGGAAGGAGACCGTGGCGGTCATGCAGCTCCTCGTCGGGTGGACGCGACCGCTCGACCGGTGGAGACGCGATCGGGTGGACGCGTGTGAGACAGGCTGTCAGTAATGACTAACGCCATGATTACCGCCCGGTAGCCCGGCGGGACAAGCCCTGGGCGCGTGTCGGGGGAGCGAGAACATCGCATGAACGGCTTGATACGTATGCCCGATGTGCCCGGTAAAGGGGTGAGGATTGGTCTTGACCAAGGGGGTGCGCCGTCCTATCGTCGCAGGGATAGTGCAGGAACCTTTAATAAACAAGGGCGCGGAACTGCCGCTGGAACACGGCGATTGCAGCGATGGCAGGAGGAGTCAGGGTGGGGACCACGCAGCTCGAAACGGTGCCGGAGCCTAAGTACTGGCACCTCAAGACCGTCCTCAGCGAAGCGCTCGACCAGGACTTCGCGGTCGGCGAGGTCCTGCCAAACGAGCGTGAGCTCGCCGCCCGTTTCGGAGTCGCCCGCGCGACCCTGCGCCAGGCCCTGGAGCAGCTCGAACTCGAAGGACGGCTGCAGCGCCGCCGCGGGGTCGGTACCACCGTGGCCCCGCCGCGGGTCGGGGTGGCCGTCGGCAGCACGGGGCAGGGCTGGCCCGGCGAGAGCGTCGACGGCTGGGAGGTCGTGGACGCGGACGTGGCCGACGCCGCCCTGCCGTCCGCCGCCGTCCTGAAGCTCCTCGGCGGCGCCGGCGCCGCCGACCAGCCCGTGCACACCGTGCGCCGGACCCGGGTCTCCCACGGGCAGGCCGTCGCCGCCGAGCTGCTGTACGTGCCGGCCGCTTCCGTGCCCGGACTCTCCGCCATCGACGCCCCGGCCGGACCGGCCCGCGCCCGGGCCGTGTTGCGCGAGCTGCAGCGGCTCGCCCTGGACGGGCAGGACCGCTCGGTGGAGCTCGGCTCCGCGCGTGCCGACGACGCCAAGGAACTCGACCGGCTGCCGGGTGCGCCGGTGCTCGTGGTTACCACGCGGTACTTCACCGCCGCGGGCACGGCCGCCGTCTCGGTCGCCACGTACCGCGCCGACACCTGCCGCCTGACCTTCGGCGACTCGGGCGACGTGGAGATAACGCACGAAGCCCGCGTCGCCTCCTGACCCCCTCGGCCCACGCGCAACGCGAACGGCCCCACCCGACACGCGCCGGGGTGGGGCCGTTCGCGTTGACGGCGTGCGGCGGGGTCAGCGGCGGCGGGTCGTGACCGTCTTCTCCACCGCGAAGAGTTCTTCCTCCACGTGGTCCAGCGCCAGGCGCAGGGCTCCGGTGGCCACCGCAGCCTCGCCGAGCAGGGACTGCGCCACCCGCGGGGGGCGCAGGCAGTAGCGCTCCAGTTCGCGGCGCAGAGGGTCCAGGACGCCGGCCAGGCCGGCCGCCCAGCCGCCGACCACGACGAGCTCCGGATCCATGGCCAGGACCAGCGCCGCCACGTCGTGCACCAGCCGCTGGATGAAGCGCTCCACCGCGGCCACGGCCCGCTCGTCGCCCCGGCGGGCCATCGTGAAGACCTCGGCGACCGCCTGCTCGTCCAGCGGGTGCAGCGGTTCGCCGGTCGTGGACAGCAGTTTCTCGGGCGTGACGTCGCGGCCCAGCAGGTGCAGGGCGCCGATCTCGCCGGCCGCCCCGCCGAAGCCGCGGTGCAGCCGCCCGCCGATCAGTGATCCCGCGCCGGGGCTGAGCCCCGCCATCACGAACACCATGTCGTCGGTGTCCTGCGCGGCGCCCTTCCAGTGCTCGGCGACCGCGGCCGCGTTGGCGTCGTTCTCCACCTGTACCGGGCAACGGAACGAGCGCCTCAGCCGCTCGCCGAGGGGCAGTCCGGTCCAGCCCGGCAGGGCCGTGCCCAGGCGTACGGTGCCGTCCGCCTCCACGATCCCGGGGCTGCCGACGCCGACCGCCCGCAGGGAGTCCCGCGGTACGCCGGCCCGCCGCAGCAGATCGGCCACCGCCGCCCGTACCCGCTCCAGCCGTTCGTCGGCGGACGCCGTCTCGGCGACCTCCTTCGTGCCGGCGCCGATCACCCGCCCGTCCAGCCCGGACAGCAGTACCGCGATCCGGTGCGAGCCGATCTCGATGCCGAGCAGATGCCCCGCCTCGGCCCGGAACCGGTAGCGCCTGGCCGGCCGGCCCTGGCGCCGCGCACCCTCCTCCGCGCCGGCCTCGACGACGAGCCCGGTCCCGATCAGCCCCTCGACCACGCCTTCGACGGTCGGCCGGGACAGTCCGGTCACCCGGGTGAGGTCGGTGAGGGTCGGCGATTGGGCCGCCCGCAGTGCACGCAGCACCACGGCCGAATTGATCCGCCGGAGCAGAGAGGGATCCCCGCCGGTCAGCTGCCCCAACGTGTGTCCTCCCAGCTAGCGAGCTTGTCTGCCGGATCGTACTGTGCCCCCGGGGCGGCTGCGAGACGCAGCCCCCCATCGGCCGGAACCGGCTCCTCCCCTCAGGCCGGGGCGACGAATCCCGACTCGTACGCGGTGATCACCGCCTGGGTCCGGTCCCGTGCCCCCAGCTTGCCCAGAATCGCGCTCACATGGGACTTCACCGTCTCCGTGCCGACGATCAGCTCCTTGGCGATCTCGACGTTCGTCAGCCCGCGCGCCATCGCCCGCAGCACCGCTTCCTCCCGCTCGGTCAGGGCGGCCCGCTTCAGCACCGCCCGCGCCTGCCGGTTCCCGTACTCCGCGGCCAGTGCCCGCACGGCCGCCGGGAACAGCAGCGTGTCGCCCTCGGCCACCAGCCGCACCGCGTGCACGATCTCGGAGGGGCGGGCCCGCTTCAGCAGGAACCCGTCCGCCCCGGCCCGCAGCGCCTGGTACACGTACTCGTCGTTCTCGAACGTGGTCACCACGAGGATCTTCGGCGGGGAATCCACGGTCCGCAGCACGGCCCGCGTCGCCTCGATCCCGTCGAGGAGCGGCATCCGCACGTCCATGGCCACCACGTCCGGCCTCAGCTGCCGCACGAGCGGGACGACGGAGGCCCCGTCGGCCGCCTCACCCACCACCTCGATGTCGGGCTGGGCATCCAGGACGGCACGCAGACCCGCGCGCACCAGGGGCTCGTCATCGACGAGCAGAACGGTAACCGGCATCCGGTCAGCGTATTCGCTCCAGCGGAAGCCGTGCGCGCACCCTCCAACTGCCCTCGAACGGCCCGGTCTCGGCCTCCCCGCCGAGCAGCGCGGCGCGCTCCCGCATCCCGCGCAGCCCGCTCCCGCCGCCGGGGATGAAGGCAGGCCCCTCCGGCAGCGGGTTCGTGACCTCCATGTCCAGCCTGCCGACGGCCATCTCCACCCGGACCCGGACCGGTACTGGCCCGCAGTGCCGCAGCACGTTCGTGAGCGCCTCCTGAAGGATCCGGTAGCCCTCCCGGGTGACCGGCCCCGGCAACTGATCCAACGGTCCCGTCAGTTGCGCGTCGACTTCCGACCCCGACGCCCGGGCCGACTCCAGCAGCCGGTCGGCCTCGGCGAGCGTCGGCCGCTGGGAGACGGGCTGCGCCGACTCCCGCAGGACCAGCAGGACCCGTTCCAGGTCCTCCAGCGCGGTCCGGCCCGTTTCCTCGATCGCGCTCAGCGCCCGGTCGGTGAACTCGGGGTTGCCGGCGGCCCGGGCCGCCCCCGCCTGCACCACGGCCACCGTCAGGGCGTGTCCGATCGAGTCGTGCAGCTCCCGCGCGATGCGGGTGCGCTCCAACAGCTGCTCGGTACGGGCCTCCAGGGCGGTGAGCCGCTCGGCGGCCGAAGGCCCCAGCAGCCGGCGTGCGACCGCGGTGACCAGCTCGCCCAGCAGCACCACTATGGCGAGGAGAAGGACCAGTGGCACCGGGACGAGCAGCGCCGCGGCCCAACGCGGCGGAACAAAGGGGACCATGAGGTCCGAGTCGAGCGGGTGCCCGAGCGCCGCCGCGACCAGTTCGACGGTCACCACCGGGAGCCATACGGTCGCGGCCATGGCGGCGAGCGCGATGACGAGCCGTGCCTCGAGCCACAGCAGCGTCCGCCACCGGTCACCCCACCGCGCCGACGGCGCGGCACTGATGCCGCTGTCGAGGTCGCCGCGGTCGTGCGGCGTGAGCAGGAACCGCGCCTGCAGCCCCTCGGCCAGCCGCACCCAGGGCACCAGGCCGAACGGTATGACGATGACCAACGGCATCCACGGCCACGCCGGCTCTATGAACATCCACAGGGCCAGCAGCAGCACGGGCACGCACAGATGCAACCAGCGCGAGTAGGTCACCGGTTGGAGTGGGGCACGGAGCAGTCGGTACATGCCCCCATCGTGGCAGTGACCGGCCCGGACACGTCTCCCCCACGTGGGGGAGACGGCACCCTCGCATGGGGGAGGAAGGGGGGTGGGGCCGGCGGCGAATCTTGAGCCATGAACAGCATCGAGATCCGAGAACTGACCAAGGAATACGGCCGCACCCGGGCCGTGGACCACCTCACCTTCGATGTCCTTCCCGGGCGGGTCACCGGATTCCTCGGCCCCAACGGCGCCGGCAAGTCCACCACGATGCGCCTGCTGCTGGGCCTGGACCGGGTCACCTCCGGGACGGCCACGATCGGCGGGGCCCGGTTCACCGACTTCCCCGACCCTCTGCACCGGGTCGGCGCGCTCCTGGACGCCCAGGCGGCCCACGGCGGGCGCACCGCCCGGGACCACCTCCGCTTCCTCGCCGCCGCCAACCGCATCCCGGTGCGCCGCGTCGAAGAGGTACTGGAGCAGGCGGGGATCGCCTCGGCGGCCAAGCGACGGATCAAGACCTTCTCGCTCGGCATGCGCCAGCGCCTCGGCATAGCGGCCGCGCTGCTGGGAGATCCCGCGGTGCTGCTCCTGGACGAGCCCACCAACGGGCTCGACCCCGAAGGCATCATCTGGATCCGCGAGCTGATGAGGGGCCTCGCCGCCGAGGGCCGCACCGTGCTCGTCTCCAGCCATCTGATGTCCGAGACCGCGGCGCTCGCCGACCACCTGGTCGTGCTGGGGCAGGGCAGGCTGCTGGCCGACTCCTCCATGGAGGAGTTCATCGAGGCCCGCAGCACCCCGAAGGTGCGCTTGCGCACCTCGGATCCGGTCCGGCTCCGGGCGGCCCTGGCCCGGGACGGCTTCGAGATGGCGAGCGCCGACGACGGGCGCTGGACGGTGGAGGGCATACGGGCCGAGCAGCTCGGAGGCATGGCCGCCCGCGAGGGCATCCCCGTGCTGGAACTCTCCGACGAACGCGCCTCGCTGGAGCAGGCCTACCTCGACCTCACCGCCGATCACGCCCAGTTCGCCGCCACCCACTGACTTTCCCCAAGACCCGAGGAGACTTCGCCATGAGCGCCGCTCAGCCCACCGTCCCCGTCCTGCACTCGGAATGGATCAAGATACGTTCCCTTCGCGGCACGTTCTGGGCGCTGATCGCCATATTCCTGGCCAGCGCCGGGATACAGGCTCTGGCATCTGCCGCCGTAGGCGAGGCCGAGGCCGGCAGCATGGGGGAGGACCCGCTTCTCGGCGCCTTCTACGGCATCAACTTCGGCCAGATAGCGGCGTTCACCTTCGGGGCGAGCGCGCTGTCCGCCGAGTTCCACAACGGCGCCCTGCGCACGTCGCTGACCGCGGTGCCGAGCCGTACGCGCTTCTACCTGTCGAAGATCGCCATGGTGGGCGTACTCGCCTTCCTGATGGGCCAGGTCACCGGGCTGCTCACCTTCGTCCTGGGCCAGGCGTTCATGGGTCAGCACGCGATGTCGCTGGGGGACCCGGGCGCGCTCCGCGCTGTCTTCGGCAGCGGTGCGTACCTCACGCTCATGGCCCTGTTCGCGGCCGGACTGACGGCGGTGCTGCGCAGTGCGGCGGTCGTGCTGAGCGTGCTCATACCCTTCGTCGTGATGGTGCCGTTCATCATCGGCCAGGCCGCGGGCAGTGTCGCCGAGTTCCTGCCGGACCAGGCGGGACAGCTCGTCATGCACCTGGAGTCCGGCGGTCGGCTCGGTCCCTGGAGCGGCCTCGGGGTGCTGGCGCTGTGGGCGGCGGCCGCGCTGGCCGGCGGCTGGCTGGCGGTGCGCCGGCGGGACGCGTGACGACGGGCCAGTTGTCAGACCTCGACGCGATACTGACGGCATGACCACGGCAGAGCATCTCGACACGATCGACCGGCTCCGGACGCGTGCTTTCCCCGACGTCCGGGGCAGGTCCGAAGTGGGCACCAGCGGGCCCGGCTACCACCTCGCGGAGCTGGGCGGCAGCCGGTGGTACGGGGACGAGGACGCGGCCGATCGCCTGGCGCACGAGGACCAGGTGTCCGCGGAGTTCGAGGCCCTGGCCCAGCGGCTGGAGGAGCGCTGGGGCAAGCCCGACCGGTTCACGCTCGACAGCCTGCGGTTGCGGACGGAGGCCGGGGAGGCGGAGCAGCCGTGGCAGGAGATCGGCGACACCAGCGACCACCTCCACCTCTGGCGGGTCGGGAACCGCTGGGTCGCCGTCTACGAGGCCCGCTGGGGGGCCGACCACTCACCGCAGCTGATGGCCGCGGTGACCGTGATCGACCCGCCCTAGGACTCCGGGTTCGGCTCGGGAGCGTGCCGGGCAGCCGACTCGGCGGCCGTGCGGAGGCGGGCGTACTCCTGGGCCATGGACTCCGCGGTCCAGTGGGCGTTGAGGCCGCTCGGGTTGGGAAGCGCCCAGATGCGGGTGGAGCCGATGGTCCGGTCCTGGGGTCCGATCTGCGCCTTCCGCTCGTCGAAGGCCGTGCGGTAGGCGGTGACTCCGACGACCGCCAGCCACTGGGGGCGCAGCAGTTCCACCTTGGCGGTCAGGATGCGGCCGCCCTCGCGGAACTCCTCGGCGCTCAGCTCGTCGGCCCTGGCCGTGGCGCGGGCGACGACGTTGGTGATGCCGAGCCGGTAGGTCAGCAGCTCCTCCTGCTCCGCGGGATCCAGGCGGCGCGGGGTGAAGCCGGACAGGTGCAGGACGGGCCAGAAACGATTGCCGGGGCGGGCGAAGTGATGGCCCGTCGCGGCGGAGAGGAGACCCGGATTGATTCCGCAGAACAGCACACGCAGACCGCCCGCGACCACGTCCGGGAGGACGCGGTCACGGGCGGCGCTCAGCTCCTCGGGGGTCAGAGGATCGACCCCGGCGCGTACCCGGCGGCCTCCGGGTGCTGCTTGGCGATCGCCTCGATGCGGGAGACCACCGCGGCCACCTGGTCACCGGCCGCGCCCGTGAAGGACAGCTTGTCGGCCATCAGGGCGTCGAGCTGGGCCCGGTCCAGCGGCATCCGCTCGTCGGCCGCCAGCTTGTCCAGCAGCTCGTTGCGCTCGGCGCCCTGCTCGCGCATGGCGAGCGCGGAGGCCACCGCGTGCTCCTTGATGACCTCGTGGGCGGCCTCGCGGCCGACGCCCGCCCGCACCGCGCCCATCAGGACCTTGGTGGTCGCGAGGAACGGCAGGTAGCGGTCGAGCTCGCGGGCCACGACGGCCGGGAAGGCGCCGAACTCGTCGAGGACCGTCAGGAAGGTCTCCAGCAGGCCGTCGAACGCGAAGAACGCGTCGGGCAGGGCCACCCGGCGGACCACGGAGCAGGACACGTCGCCCTCGTTCCACTGGTCGCCGGCCAGCTCGCCGGTCATCGAGGCGTAGCCGCGCAGGATGACCATCAGGCCGTTGACGCGCTCGCAGGAGCGGGTGTTCATCTTGTGCGGCATCGCGGAGGAGCCGACCTGGCCGGGCTTGAAGCCCTCGGTGACCAGCTCGTGGCCGGCCATGAGGCGGATCGTCTTCGCGATCGACGAGGGGGCGGCGGCCAGCTGCACCAGGGCGGTGACCACGTCGTAGTCGAGCGAGCGCGGGTAGACCTGGCCGACGGAGGTGAAGGCCTGGGCGAAGCCGAGGTGGGTGGCGATCCGCTGCTCCAGGTCGGCCAGCTTGGCGGCGTCGCCGCCCAGCAGGTCGAGCATGTCCTGGGCGGTGCCGACCGGGCCCTTGATCCCGCGCAGCGGGTAGCGGCCGAGCAGGTTCTCCAGCCGGTCGTAGGCGACCAGCAGCTCGTCGGCCGCCGTGGCGAAGCGCTTGCCCAGGGTCGTCGCCTGCGCGGCGACGTTGTGGGAGCGGCCGGCCATGACCAGCTCGGCGTGCTCGCCGGCCAGCTTGCCGAGACGGGCGAGGACGGCGACCGTACGGTCGCGGGCCAGCTCCAGCGAGAGCCGGATCTGGAGCTGCTCGACGTTCTCGGTGAGGTCGCGCGAGGTCATGCCCTTGTGGACGTGCTCGTGGCCGGCGAGGGCGTTGAACTCCTCGATACGGGCCTTCACGTCGTGCCGGGTGACCTTCTCGCGCTCGGCGATGGAGGCGAGGTCGACCGTCTCCAGGACGCGCTCGTAGTCGGCGAGGGCGGCGTCCGGGACCTCGATGCCGAGGTCCTTCTGGGCGCGGAGCACGGCGAGCCACAGCCGCCGCTCCAGCGTCACCTTGTACTCGGGGGACCACAGGACGGCGAGCTCCGCGGAGGCGTAGCGGCCGGCCAGGACATTGGGGATGCGGGGCTTGGCTGTCACGTGTAGGGATTCTACTTGGGCCGCAGCTGTGCGTTTACGCAGGTAGGGACCCCACCCCGGATTGTGCCTTGCTACGAGAGCGGCTCGCCTGCGGTGGCCTCGTACGGGAGTAGCTCCGGGCGCTTGGCCGGGCGGCCGTCCCCGGACGAGCGGCCCGTCAGCCGGCGGCCGACCCACGGCAGCAGGTGCTGCCGGGCGAAGCTCAGGTCCTGGGACCGGCGCACGGCCCAGCCCGGCGGCACCGCCGCCGCGAGCTCGGCGCGCCAGTCCTGCTCGGGCGGCAGGCCCAGCGTCTGCCAGACCGCCTCGGCCACCCGGCGGTGGCCCTCGGCCGTCAGGTGCAGCCGGTCCACGTCCCACATGCGGGGATCGGCCAGCACCCCGGCCCCGTACAGGTCCACGACCAGGGCCCCGTGCCGTGCGGCCAGCTCCTCGATGATGCCGAAGAGTTCCTCCATGCGCGGCCGGAAGCGGTCCATCACCGGCCCGTTGCGTCCCGGCGAGCGCATCAGCACCAGCGTCTTGCACGTGGGGGCCAGCAGCCCCACGGCGTCCTCCAGGTGCCCGCGCACCCGGCCCATGTCGACCTTCGGACGCAGCGCGTCGTTCAGACCGCCGACCAGCGTCACCACGTCCGCGCCCATGGCCGCCGCGACCGGGGCCTGGTCCTCGGCGATCTGCCCGATCAGCTTCCCGCGGACCGCGAGGTTCGCGTAGCGGAAGCCGGGCTCGCGCGCCGCGAGGCGGGCGGCCAGCAGATCGGCCCAGCCGCGGTAGGAGCCGTCGGTCAGCAGGTCGGACATGCCTTCGGTGAAGGAGTCGCCGACCGCGACGAAACTGGTGTAAGACGCATTCATCTCCATGGCGCAGCGATGCTACCGCGCGGTACCCCGGCCGTGGAGGGCCGGGGCACCACCGCGGTGGCAGCCGCGTCAGGCGGAGGCCGGCCTGCCGAACAGCTCGCGCAGCACGTCCTCCATCGTGACGAGGCCCGTCATCGCCCCACCCGAGCCCATGACCGCCGCCAGATGGGTCCGGCTGCGCCGCATCGCGGTCAGCACGTCGTCCAGCGGGGTCTCCGCCCGTACCTGGGCGATCGGACGCAGCGCGGAGGCCGGGAACGGCTGGTCCCGCTCCGGCCCGTCCGCGTCGAGGGCGTCCTTGACGTGCAGGTACCCGAGGATCCCGGCCTGGGCGTCGATCACCGGGAAGCGGGAGTACCCGGACTCGGCGGACAGGTGCTGGAGGGCCGTCGGCGTGACGCCCTCCCGGGCCACGACGACCCGGTCCAGCGGCAGCACCACGTCCGTGACCGGCCGCCGCCCCAGCTCCAGGGCGTCGTGGAGCCGCTCGCTCGCCCGGTCGTCGATCAGTCCCGCGTCGCTGGAGTCCTTCACGATCCGGGCCAGCTCGTCGTCCGAGAACGTCGCCGCGACCTCGTCCTTCACCTCCACCCGCAGCAGCCGCAGCAGGAGGTTGGCGAAGGCGTTGATCGCGAAGATCACCGGCCTCAGCGCCCGGGTCAGGGTCACCAGCGGCGGCCCGAGCAGCAGCGCGGTGCGCACCGGCTCGGACAGCGCCACGTTCTTCGGCACCATCTCGCCGAAGAGCATGTGCAGGTACGTCGCCAGCGCCAGCGCCACCACGAACGAGATCACGTGGCTCAGCCCCGAGGGCACTCCGACGAGGTCGAACAGCGGGGTCAGCAGGTGCGCGATGGCCGGCTCGGCCACCACGCCCAGCACCAGGGTGCACAGCGTGATGCCCAGCTGGGCCGCCGCCATCAGCGCCGACACGTGTTCCAGCGCCCACAGCACGGCGCGGGCCCGCCGGTCGCCCTGCTCGGCGTACGGCTCGATCTGGCTGCGCCGCACCGAGATCAGCGCGAACTCGGCGCCGACGAAGAAGGCGTTGACGACCAGGGTCGCCAGGCCGATCAGCAATTGGAGCACGGTCATCGCGCTCCCTCCCCACCCTTGTCCGACGGCTCCTGCCCCGGCTCGGCCGGCGCGTGCAGCAGCACCCGCGCGGCCCGCCGGCCACTGGCGTCCTCCACGTCGAGCCGCCAGCCGGCCAGCTCCATCGCGTCGCCGACGGCCGGGATCCGGCCCAGCTCGGTCGCTATCAGCCCGGCGAGGGTCTCGTACGGGCCGTCCGGCACGCGCAGTCCGATCCGCTCCAGCTGGTCGGTGCGCACGGCGCCGTCGGCCGAGTAGAGGAGGCGCCCGGAGGCGTCCGTACCGGCCGGGGCCAGGTCCGAGGTCTCGTGCGGGTCGTGCTCGTCGCGCACCTCGCCGACGACCTCCTCGACGATGTCCTCCAGGGTCACCACGCCGGCCGTGCCGCCGTACTCGTCGATCACCACGGCCATCGTCTGGCGGCCGGACAACAGGTCCAGCAGCCGGTCCACGGTCAGCGACTCCGGTACCAGCAGCGGATCGCGCAGCAGCCGCGAGACGGGGCGGCGGTGCCGCTCCTCGGCGGGCAGGGCGAGCACGTCCTTGATGTGGACGGTTCCGACGACGGTGTCGAGGCTCCCGCGGTAGACGGGGAAGCGCGACAGGCCGGTCGCGAGCGTCGCGTTCGCCACGTCCTCGGCGGTGGTCTGCACGTCGAGGGCCGTGACCTGGACCCGCGGGGTCATGACGTTCTCCGCGGTCAGGTCGGCCAGGTTCAGCGTCCGTACGAAGAGCTCGGCGGTGTCCTTCTCCAGCGCGCCCGCCTTCGCGGAGTGCCGGGCCAGCGCCACCAGCTCCTGCGGGGTGCGGGCGGAGGCCAGCTCCTCGGCCGGCTCCATGCCGAGCCGGCGGACCATGTGGTTCGCCGTGGTGTTCAGGTGGCTGATGAACGGCCGGAAGGTACGGCTGAAGACCCGCTGCGTGGTGGCCACGCGCTTGGCGATGGCCAGCGGGGAGGAGATCGCCCAGTTCTTGGGGACCAGCTCGCCGACGACCATCAGGACGATGGTCGACAGTACGGTGCCCAGGATCAGGGCGGTGGAGGAGGCGGCGCCGGGAGACAACCCCATCGCCTCGAAGGGGCCCTGGAGCAGGGCGGCGATCGAGGGCTTCGAGATCATGCCGATGACCAGGCCGGTCACCGTGATGCCGAGCTGGGCGCCGGAGAGCTGGAACGTGAGGCTCCGGACGGCCGCCAGGGCGCTCTCCGCCCCGCGCTCGCCGCGCTCGGCGGCCTGTTCGAGCTCACTGCGCTCGACGGTGGTCAGCGAGAACTCCGCCGCGACGAAGGCCCCGCAGGCAAGGCAGAGCAGCAGCGCCACGAGGAGCAGGAGCACTTCGGTCATCGGTCCGTCACCTCCGTCCCATGATCGGCCAGGAGGAGGGGTATCGCGCGATGTCGGGTACTGGGGGGCTCGCCCATGGGCGGACTCTCACACCTTTCGTCCGGGTCGGTTTCGGTCGTCGACCGCTGGCACCATAGTAAAGGAAAGGCAAAGAGGTCGGATCATTCTTTTGGCGGACGCAACCGGATGATGGGATCCGGCCATGAGCGATCTTCATATAGGTCCCGCCTCCGCCGCTGATCTCGCCGCAGTGCTCGACTTCTGGAAGACGGCCGCCGAGGGAACGAGTATCAGCGACGACCTCGCCGGGGTCGAGCGGCTCCACGCCCGCGATCCGCACGCCCTGCTGCTCGCCCGGCGCGAGGGCGAACTGGTCGGCACCGTGATCGCGGGATTCGACGGCTGGCGCTGCCACCTCTACCGGCTCGCGGTGCACCCGGACCGCCGCCGCCAGGGCATCGGGTCGGCGCTGCTCGCCGCCGCGGAGGAACGGTTCCGCGAGCTCGGCGGACTGCGCGCCGACGCCATGGTGCTGGACCGCAACGAGCGGGCGCACGGGGCATGGGCGGCTGCCGGGTACCGCCCCGGTGACCAGTGGACGCGCTGGGTCAAGCCGCTGGTCTGAGGGCTGGGACGGGCCGCGGCGGGCCGGCGGAACCGGTGCCGGTGACCGGCTGAGTACGCGTACTCAGGAGTTCGGGGCCGTGTCGTGACGACAATCGGGTGATCCGAACGTTCGCCCCGGCCGTCGGGGTCCGCCCCAGGAAGTGGAGACCCAGTGACCTCCCGTACCGCCCCGCCCGCCCGTGCCGTACTGCTCGCCGCCGGAATGCTCGTCATGACCGCCTGCGTGACCGCCTGCGGCACCACGGTGGCCGGGAGCGGCGCGGTCACGGACCCGTCTCCGGTGCCGGCGCCCGGCCAGAGCACGGACTACGCGGCGCAGGCGGCGGCCGCGGTGGCCCGCCACGACAAGCTCTTCCCGGAGGTGGCCGCGCAGTGCGAGGGCAAGGCGAGCGTGGCGCCGGCCAGGTCGGCCGCGCCGGACGACCTGCCCACGGACCCCGAGGCGCGCAAGTACGCGGAGAACCACGGGTACAAGAAGGAGGTCGAGCTCACGCCCGCCGCCCAGTGCCGCGGCGACGCGCACGCCGCACGGATCAGGGCGGCGCTGGGCGGCCCCGAGGGGAAGGGCGCACCGCGGACCACGCAGGAGCTCAGCGGGCTCCTGACCGGGATGGGCTACACGGTGGACACGGGAGACGTGTACGCGTCGAGTACGGGCAACCTCTCCTTCGTCCTGTCGATCCCGGAGAGCGGGCCGTGCGTGACCGGCCATGTGAGCCCGCCGGTGAGCGTGAAGGCGCACGGCGTCTACATGGAGGGCGGCTGCCGGGAGCCGCGCGGCGGCCACTGAACCCCCCGCGGACGGGACGCCCCGCAGGCGGAAAGCCCGGCGGACGGAACGGCCCGGCGGGCCGGACGGCGCCGCCGGGCCTGATCGGTCCGGGTGTCGGGTCAGGGCTGCCGGGTCAGGGCTGCCAGGTCGTCAGGAAGGACTCCGGGGACCAGGTGCCCGACAGGGTGGCGGCGAGCCACGTGGGGGCCGCCGTGCGGAAGGACTCCGGGGACAGGGACCCCGAGGACTCGGGTACGACGCCCAGCAGCGGGAGACCCGAGGACGAGGGCAGGTCCGCCAGGTTGCAGCGGCATGCGAGGTCCGGCTCCGCCGGCCAGCTGCCGATGACCACGCCCGGCGCCCGCAGCCCCCGGGCCCGGAGGGCTTCCGCCGTCAGGGTCGTCGCGTTGAGGGTGCCCAGCGCCGGCGGGGTGACCACCAGGACGGGGGCGTCCAGCAGGCGGGCCGCGTCGGCCAGGGTGTGGCCGGCCTCGTCGAAGCGGACCAGCAGCCCGCCCGCCCCCTCCACCAGGACCAGGTCGTGGGAACCGGACAGGTCCCGCGCCGCCTCCGCGATCTCCGTCGGGGAGAGCGTCGGAAGGCCCGCCCGGCGGGCCGCCGTGTCCGGGGCCAACGGCTCCGGATAGCGGGCCAGTTCCACCGCCGTGACCGAGGGCCCGGCCAGGCGGACCACCTCCGCCGCGTCGCCCGGAGCGCCGGGTTCCATGCCCGTCTGGGCCGGCTTCAGGACCGCCACCGAGCGGCCCGCCGCCACGGCGGCGGCCGCGACCGCCGCCGTGACCACCGTCTTGCCGATCTCCGTGCCCGTGCCCGAGACCATCAGTACCGTCATGTCAGCCCTCCTGCGCCGCCGCGCACACCGCACGGCAGATGCGGGCCACGTCGGCGTCGCCCGTGACGAACGGCGGCATCACGTAGATCAGGTCCCGGAACGGGCGTACCCACACGCCTTCGCGGACCGCGGCCCGGGTCGCCGCGGCCACGTCGACCTCGTGCGTCAGCTGGACCACGCCGATCGCGCCCAGGACCCGCACGTCCCGCACACCGGGCAGCTCCCGCGCCGGAGCCAGACCCTCCAGCAGGCCCGCCTCGATGCGCTTGACCTCGCGCTGCCAGTCCTGCCCGAGGAGCAGGTCGATCGAGGCCAGCGCCACGGCCGTGGCGAGCGGGTTGCCCATGAACGTCGGTCCGTGGGCGAGGATCGGGACGGCGCCCTGGGAGATCCCCTCCGCCACCCGCGCCGTGCACACGGTGGCCGCCAGCGTGAGGTAGCCGCCGGTCAGGGACTTGCCGAGGCACATCACGTCCGGGGTGATCCCGGCGTGGTCCGCCGCGAACAGGGCGCCGGTGCGGCCGAAGCCCGTCGCGATCTCGTCCAGGACGAGCAGGACGTCGTACTCGTCGCACAGTTCGCGCAGCACCCGCAGGTACCCCGGGTTGTGGAAGCGCATGCCGCCCGCGCCCTGGACCACCGGTTCCACGATCACCGCGGCCAGCTCGTCCGCGTGCGCGGAGAGCAGGGAACGCAGGTGGTCGACGTACGCGGGATCCACGGGCGCGTCGAACCCGCTCGGCGGGACGTCCGCGAACAGCTGCTGCGGGAGGATCCCCGACCACAGCTCGTGCATGCCGCCCTCGGGGTCGCAGACGCCCATCGGCGTCCAGGTGTCCCCGTGGTAGCCGCCGCGCCAGGTCAGCAGCCTGGTCTTGCCGGACCGGCCGATGGAACGCCAGTACTGGAGGCACATCTTCACCGCGACCTCGACCGAGACCGAACCCGAGTCGGCGAGGAAGACGTGCTCCAGGCCGGGCGGGGTGATCTCGACCAGCCGGGCGGCGAGGCGGACGGCGGGCTCGTGGGTGAGCCCGCCGAACATCACGTGCGACATCCGGCCGAGTTGGTCGGTCACGGCCTCGTTCAGGACCGGGTGGTTGTACCCGTGGATCGCCGACCACCAGGAGGACATGCCGTCGACCAGCTCGTCCTGCCCCTGCGAAGGCTCGGCCAGCCGCAGCCGGACCCCCGAGGCGGAGGAGACCACCAGGGGCTCCTGCCGCCCGGGCATCGGACCGTACGGGTGCCAGACGTGCTGCCGGTCCAGCGCGAGCAGTTCCGCGGCCGGCAGCGGGAGGTGCTGGTCAGGCATTGGGGGCGAGATCCGTTCCCGCGCCCCGGCGGCGGACCGCCACCAGGTCCGAGCGGACCTCGCCGGCCGGAGCCTGGGCCTGGGCCGCCGCCGCAGCCGGTTCGGAAGCCGCGGCCTGCGCGGGGACGGCCTCGTGCTCGTGCCCCGAGCAGCCTCCGCACGCCGAACCGCAGCCCGCCTCGGCCGCCGAGGAGCCGCACGGCCCCCGGCCGGCCGCGGCCGCGGCCGCCGCCATCGCGTCCGCGCGGTGCGCCGGCAGGGTCGTCGTACCGGCGCCCTCCACCTCGAAACCGGCGTCCGCGATCATGTCGAGGTCGGCCTGGCCCGCCTGGCCCTCACTGGTGAGGTAGTCGCCGAGGAAGATGGAGTTGGCGATGTTCAGGGCGAGCGGCTGCATCGAGCGCAGGTGCACCTCGCGGCCGCCGGCGATCCGGACCTCCACGTCGGGGCAGACGAAGCGCACCATCGCCAGGATCCGCAGGCAGCGCTGCGGGGTGAGGTTCCACTCCTTGGCCAGCGGGGTGCCCTCGAACGGGATCAGGAAGTTGACCGGCACCGAGTCCGAGTCCAGCTCGCGCAGCGAGTAGACGACGTCGACCAGGTCCTCGTCGCTCTCGCCCATGCCCGCGATGAGACCGGAGCAGGCGGACAGGCCCGCCGCGTGCGCCTTTTGTACCGTGTCGACCCGGTCCGCGTAGGTGTGGGTCTTGGTGATCTGGCCGTACGTGGCCTCGGACGTGTTCAGGTTGTGGTTGTAGGCATCGGCGCCCGAGTCCTTCAGGCGCTCCGCCTGGCCGTCGGAGAGCAGGCCGAGGCACGCGCAGACCTCGATGCCCTCGTTCTGCTCCTTGATCGCCTCGATCGTCTTGCCGACCCGCTCGACGTCGCGGTCCGTCGGGCCGCGCCCGCTCGCCACCAGGCAGACGCGCTTCGCGCCGCCCGCGACACCGGCCGCGGCGGCCTGCGAGGCCTCCTCCGGCTTGAGCCACGTGTATTTGAGGATCTCCGCCTTCGATCCCAGCCGCTGGGAGCAGTAGGAGCAGTCCTCCGGGCAGAGCCCGGACTTCAGGTTGACCAGGTAGTTCAGCTTGACCCGACGCCCGAACCACTGGCGGCGCACCTTGCCGGCCGCGGCCACCACGTCGAGCAGTTCGTCGTCAGAGGTCGCCAGTACGGCAAGCGCCTCTTCGCGGGTCGGCAGCTCGCGCCGCAGCCCCTTGTCCACCAGGGTGTTCAGCAGGTCCATGACGCCGATCCTGGACTACACGAGCACTCCCGGCCAAGGAGAGATCGCACAACATGGCCGGAACGGAGTGTGTGGATCGCCACACCTGGCACTCAAGTGGCGGCCGTTAGGGTCAGGCAGGTCTGTGGACTGCCGACAAAAAACGAGGACCCGCCGATGAGCCAGCACAGCCCCGAGCCCGATGACGTGTTCGCCTGGATCGACGACGCGGAGCGGGCCCGTGAGCAGGCCGGACTCGTCCGGACGCTGCGCCCCCGCCCGGCCTCCTCGCCGCTGCTGGACCTCGCGAGCAACGACTACCTCGGCCTGTCCCGGCACCCCGAGACCGTACGCGGCGCGCGCGAGGCGGCCGAGCGGTGGGGGGCCGGGGCCACTGGATCACGCCTGGTGACCGGTACGACCGAGCTTCATGCGGAGCTCGAGCGGGAGCTCGCGGCGTTCTGTGGCTTCGAGGCGGCGCTCGTCCTGTCCTCCGGGTACGCCGCCAACCTTGCGGCCGTCACGGCGCTCAGCGACCGCGGCACCCTCGTCGTCTCCGACGCGGGCAACCACGCCTCCATCGTCGACGGCTGCCGGCTCTCGCGCGCCGGGACCGAGGTGATCCCGCACTCCGATCCGGAAGCCGCGCGCAAGACGCTCGCCACGCACGAGGGCCGGGCGCTGCTGGTCAGCGACTCGGTGTTCTCCGTGGACGGGGACGCGGCCCCGCTCGCCGCGTACGCGGCCGCCTGCCGGGAGCAGGGCGCGGCCCTGGTCGTGGACGACGCGCACGGGCTGGGCGTGCTGGGCGAGGGCGGCCGGGGGGCCCTGCACGCCGCCGGGCTCGCGGGAGCGCCCGGGGTCGTCGCCACCCTCACGCTCTCGAAGTCCCTGGGCAGCCAGGGCGGGGCCGTGCTCGGTCCGGCCAAGGTGATCCGGCACCTGATCAACACGGCGCGGACGTTCATCTTCGACACCGGGCTGGCACCGGCCGCCGCGGGTGCGGCGCTGGCGAGCCTGCGCCTGCTCGGGCGGGAACCGGAGCGCGCCGGCCGGGCCCGCGAGGTGGCCGACCGGCTGTACGGGCGGCTCACCGCGTCCGGCCTGACCGCGGCCCGGCCGGACGCGGCCGTGGTGTCGGTACGGGCCCCGTCGGCTTCGGCGGCACTGCGCTGGGCCGCCGACTGCCGCGAGGCAGGTCTGTCCGTGGGGTGCTTCCGTCCGCCGTCGGTGCCGGACGGCATCTCCCGGCTGCGGCTGACCGCACGGGCCGATCTCACGGGGGACGAGATCGACCGGGCCGTCGAGACGATCCTGCGGACCGCCCCGGCCGGAGCCACGGACCGCTAGGGCTTCACGCGAGTACGTCCACGTCTGCCCGTACGGCTGCGAGGAAGCCGGTCCAGGCCTGCTCGGTGAAGAGCACGGCCGGGCCGTCCGTCCGCTTCGAGTCGCGGACGGCCAGCAGGCCGCCGCCACCGAGGACGGCGGTTTCCACGCAGTTGTTCATTCCGGTGCTGCGGCTGCTCCGCCGCCACCGCGCGCTGATCAGAAGTCCGCTGGTGGAGAGGGGGGTTGCGGACACGGGGGTGCCTCCTTACGCGTCGTCAGCGAGTGAGCTGATGAGATCCGACGAGTCCTGGGGCGGGAGGGCGTGCGCCTGGATGGTGCGGAATGCGGCGCTGTACGCCTCGAGGTCTTCCTTCCGCTCCAGGTAGAGGCTACTCGTCAAATGGTCGAGTACCACCACATCCAGATCGGCGATGTTCGGAAATGAGAAAATTACGAACGGCCCTGTCAGGCCGAGATGACCCCCCACGCTGAACGGCAGTACCTGTAGCCGCACTTGGGGCAACCGGGCCACCTGCACCAGGTGTCGCAGCTGCGCCGCCATCACCCCGGGCCCGCCGATCTGCCGCCGCAGCACCGCCTCGTCCAGTACGGCGCTCAGCTCCAGCGGCGGATCCGCCCGCAGCACCGACTGCCGGGCCAGCCGTACGTCGACCAGCGCGTCGACCTTGGGCTCAGGCAGTCCGCCCAGCGCGGCCCTGGTCACCGCCCGCGCGTACTCCGGGGTCTGCAACAGGCCCGGCACCACGGAGAGCTCGACCGTACGGGCCGAGCGGGCGCTCGCCTCCAGGCTGATGAAGTCCCGGTACTCCTGGGGCAACAGGCCCCGGTAGTCGTGCCACCACTGGCGCCCGCGCCCGGCGGCCTCGCCCCCGCCCGCTCCGGGTCCCGCCGCCGAGGCCGACAGGGCCTCCAGCAGCGCCCGCTGCTCGGGGCTGACGACCTTTCCGTACACATCGAGGAGGAGGCGGATGTCCTCCGGTTTCACGCCACTGCGCCCCGTCTCGATGCGGCTGATTTTCGACTGGTGCCACCCCGCGATCCGGGCGGCCTCACCACTGGTGAGTCCGGTCCGGTCGCGCAGGGCGCGCAGTTCCTCGCCGAGCTTGCGCCGACGCACCGCGGGACCGTGCTGCATACCCGCCTCCTTCCACCGGCACAGCTCGCACCAGTCTGCCGTCCAAATACGCTCTTCCGTAGCAGAGTTCACCGCATTGAGCGACAGATATATGCATATCTTGGGGGAACGGCCGCTTCGACGGGACGATGGGTGGCACTCTGGCGTCCAGCACAGATCCGGGGCGGTTCGCCCCGGTGGGAAAGGGACCGTCGCCATGGCAGACCACCAGGAAGCATCCGTCACTCTGCCGAGCGATCCCGCCTCGGTCGCCACCGCCCGCCGCTACGTCGCGGAGGTGCTCGGTGAATGGGGACTGCCCGACGGGGCCGACACCGCGGACAGCGTCCGGCTGATCGTCTCGGAGCTCGCCACCAACGCCGTCCAGCACACGTTCGGCCAGTCGCCGACCTTCACCGTCGACGTCCGCCTGGAGCGCGGGGAGTGGCTCCGCGTCGGGGTGACCGACAGTCACCCGCGCTGGCCCAGGCGGCTCCCGGCCGCCGTACAGCAGGACAACGGCCGCGGGATGGTCATCATCCGCTGGCTCACCGCAGAAGCGGGCGGCCGGCTCTCGGTCAGCCCCACCGAGGACGGCGGCAAGACCGTCTGGATCGCCCTTCCCTGGCCCGTCGGAGCCCCCGCGAAGAGCGTCTCGGGCTGCTGACCCCCCAAGACATCCCCTGAGCCGTGGCTCCTCCCGCCGTCCGTATACGGAACCGGGTGCGGGCGGCCGGGGAGTTGAACCGAGTGCTTCCCCGAAACGTGGGTTAACGCGGCGGAAAAACGCGGCGCCTAGCGTGGCGGCCACGGCTGTCCGTCAATGATCACCCATCCTTCGGCAAAGCGCCGGTGCTCGGGACGGAAAGCCTTCCCCTGCGTTGGGCAAGAGACGCTTGGCCCGGATACGTGCAGGTCAACAAAGTGTTGAAGGCCGCTAGGGTCGGCCCGGAGCGACGCTGACATGGTCCTGGAAGCTTGGTGATACGAGTGCAACTGACCCCGCACGAGCAGGAACGACTGCTCATCCACGTGGCCGCGGACGTGGCCGAGAAGCGCAAGGCGCGCGGAGTCCTCCTCAACCACCCCGAGGCGATCGCCCTGATCACCTCGCACATCCTCGAAGGGGCCCGCGACGGGCGGACCGTGGCCGAGCTCATGACCTCCGGCCGCACCGTGCTCGGCCGCTCCGACGTGATGGAGGGGATCCCCGAGATGATCCACGACGTCCAGGTCGAGGCGACCTTCCCGGACGGCACCAAGCTCGTCACCGTCCACGAACCGATCGTCTGAAGGGGAGAACCCACATGATCCCCGGCGAAATCGTCCACGGGGACGGCCCGGTGCGCCTCAACGAGGGCCGGCCCGTCACCCGCCTCACCGTGCTCAACGCCGCCGACCGGCCCGTCCAGGTCGGCTCCCACTACCACTTCGCCGAGGCCAACCCCGGCCTCGACTTCGACCGCCCGGCGGCCCGCGGGCTGCGGCTCAACATCGCCGCCGGCACCGCCGTGCGCTTCGAGCCGGGCATCCCGGTCGCCGTGGAACTCGTACCGCTGGGCGGGCTGCGCACCGTACCGGGCCTGCGCGGGGAGACCGGAGGGCCGCTCGATGGCTGAGCTCGACCGCCGCGCGTACGCCGACCTCTTCGGGCCGACCGCGGGCGACCGCATCCGGCTCGCCGACACCGACCTCTTCGTCGAGATCGAGCGGGATCTCAGCGGCGGCCCCGGACGCTCCGGCGACGAGGCCGTGTTCGGCGGCGGCAAGGTGATCCGCGAGTCCATGGGCCAGGCCCGGACCACGCGTGCCGAGGGAGCCCCCGACACCGTGATCACGGGAGCCGTGGTCCTGGACCACTGGGGCATCGTCAAGGCCGACATCGGCATCCGCGACGGCCGCATCTGCGGCATCGGGAAGGCCGGCAACCCCGACACCATGGACGGGGTGGACCCCGCCCTCGTGATCGGCCCCGAGACCGAGATCATCGCGGGCAACGGGAAGATCGTCACGGCGGGCGCCATCGACGCCCACGTGCACTTCATCTCGCCGACCGTCATCGACGAGGCCCTCGCCTCCGGCATCACCACCCTCGTCGGCGGCGGCACCGGCCCCGCCGAGGGCACCAAGGCCACCACGGTCACGCCCGGACCCTGGCACCTCGCCCGGATGTTCGCGGCCCTGGAGTCCTACCCCGTCAACATCGGCCTGCTGGGCAAGGGCAACACCATGTCCCGCGAGGCCATGCACTCCCAGCTGCGCGGCGGCGCCCTCGGCTTCAAGATCCACGAGGACTGGGGGGCCACCCCCGCCGTCATCGACGCCTGCCTGAGCGTCTGCGAAGAGACCGGCGCCCAGGTCGCCGTCCACACCGACACCCTCAACGAGGCCGGGTTCGTCGCCGACACCCTCGCCGCGATCGCCGGGCGGACGATCCACTCGTACCACACCGAGGGCGCGGGCGGCGGCCACGCACCCGACATCATCACCGTGGTCTCCGAGCCGAACATCCTGCCCAGCTCCACCAATCCGACCCGGCCGCACACCGTCAACACCATCGAGGAACACCTCGACATGCTGATGGTCTGCCACCACCTCAACCCGGCGGTCCCCGAGGACCTGGCCTTCGCCGAGTCCCGCATCCGGCCCTCGACCATCGCCGCCGAGGACGTACTGCACGACCTCGGCGCCATTTCGATCATCTCCTCCGACGCCCAGGCCATGGGGCGCGTCGGCGAGGTCGTGCTGCGCACCTGGCAGACCGCCCACGTGATGAAGAAGCGGCGCGGTTTCCTGCCCGGCGACGGACCGGCCGACAACCACCGCGCCCGCCGCTACGTCGCCAAGTACACGATCAACCCCGCCGTGGCCCAGGGCCTCGCCCGCGAGATCGGCTCGGTGGAGACCGGCAAGCTCGCCGACCTCGTGCTGTGGACGCCCGCCTTCTTCGGGGTCAAGCCCGAAGTGGTCATCAAGGGCGGACAGATCGCCTACGCGCAGATGGGCGACGCCAACGCCTCCATCCCGACCCCGCAGCCGGTGCTGCCCCGCCCGATGTTCGGCGGCCACGGCCGGGCCCCCGGGCTGAACTCGGTCAACTTCACCGCGCAGGCCGCGCTCGACGACGCTCTGCCCGAACGGCTCGGACTCGGCAAGCAGTTCGTCGCCATAGAGAGCACCCGCAAGGTCGGCAAGGCGGACATGCGCAACAACGACGCCATGCCGAGGGTGGAAGTCGACGCCGACACCTTCACCGTCACCATCGACGGCGAGGTGGTGGAGCCCGCGCCCGCCGCGGAACTGCCCATGGCCCAGAGATACTTCCTCTTCTGACATGGAGCCCCTGCCGATGGCGGCGGCCCCATGAGCCTCGCCGCACTGCTCGTCCTCGCCGACGGACGCTTCCCCGCGGGCGGGCACGCCCACTCCGGCGGGGCCGAGGCCGCCTGCAAGGCCGGCCGCATCCACGACGCCGCCACCCTGGAGGAGTTCTGCCGCGGCCGGCTCCACACGGCCGGACTCACCGCCGCCGGACTCGCCGCCGCCGCGGCCCACGGGCTCGACCCGGCGGTCCTCGACGCCGCCGCCGACGCCCGCACGCCCTCGCCCGCGCTGCGCGCCGCGGCCCGGCGGCTGGGCCGCCAACTGCTGCGCGCCGCCCGGGCCACCTGGCCCGCCGCCGAACTCGACGCGCTCGCCGCGGCCTTCCCGCGCGGGGCGCACCAGCCGGTGGTGCTCGGGATCACCGCCTGCGCGGCCGGGCTCGGACCGCTGGAGGCCGCGCACGTGGCGGCGTACGAGAGCGTGAGCGGACCGGCGACCGCGACGGTGCGCCTCCTCGGTCTGGACCCCTTCGAGGCGAGCGGGGTCCTGGCCCGCCTCGCCCCCGAGCTCGACGCCGTCTCGGGCCGGGCCGCGCAGGCCGCGGACCGGGCCCGGAGGGTGGGCCCCGAGGCCCTGCCCGCGGCCTCCTCACCCCTGCTGGAGATCGCGGCGGAGCTCCATGCCGACTGGCCGGTCCGGCTGTTCGCCTCCTGACGGCTCCGGCCGCCCCCACCATCCCCTTGGAGACCCCCATGCACCTCGACCACGGTGTGACCTACCCCCAGCGCCACACGCACAGCGCCGAGCCCGTACGGGCCGACGGCTCGCGCCGCGCCCTGCGCATCGGACTCGGCGGACCCGTCGGCTCCGGCAAGACGGCCACCGTCGCCGCGCTCTGCCGCGCCCTGCGCGCCGAGCTGTCCATGGCCGTCGTCACCAACGACATCTACACCCGGGAGGACGCCGAGTTCCTGCTCCGCGAGGCCGTCCTGCCGCCCGAGCGGATCAGCGCGGTCGAGACGGGTGCCTGCCCGCACACCGCCATCCGCGACGACATCTCCGCGAACCTGGAGGCGGTGGAGGAGCTGGAGGAGACGGTCGGCCCGCTCGACCTGATCCTCGTCGAGTCCGGCGGCGACAACCTCACCGCCACCTTCTCCCGCGGCCTCGTCGACGCCCAGATCTTCGTCATCGACGTGGCGGGCGGCGACGACATCCCGCGCAAGGGCGGACCCGGGGTCACCACCGCCGACCTGCTCGTGGTCAACAAGACCGACCTCGCCCCCTACGTGGGCTCCGACCTGGACCGGATGGCCCGCGACGCCGCCGAGCAGCGCGGCGAACTCCCCGTCGCCTTCCAGTCGCTGCGCGGGGCGGAGGGCGTGGCGCCGGTGGCCGCGTGGGTGCGCGAGCGGATCGCCGCCTGGGCCGCCCGGTGAGTCCTACGGTGGCGGCCGCGCCTCCCGGCGCACCGCCGGCCCCGGCCCCGCCCGTCCTGGCCCCGCCGGCTCCGGCCCCGGCCGCGCCGGCCCGCCCCGCCCCGGCTTCGGCTCCGCCCGGCGTGCGGGCCACCGCCCGGATCTCCGCCGTCGCCGACGGCCGCGGCGGAACCGCCCTGCCGCTGCTGGCCGGGGAGGGCCCGCTCGCGCTGCGCCGCACCCGTGGCACCGCCGCCGAGGCCGGCGTGATGCTGGTCGGCGCGATGAGCGCCCCGCTCGGCGGGGACCACCTCACGGTGGAGGCCTCCGTCGGGCCCGGGGCCCGCCTCGCCCTCGCCTCGGCGGCCGCCACTCTGGCGCTGCCCGGGCGCGGCGGCGCGCCCGCGCGGTACGACGTACGGCTGACCCTGGCCGAGGACTCGGCACTGCGGTGGCTGCCGGAGCCGCTGGTCTCCGTACGCGGCAGCGACCTGCGGGTGCGCACCCGGGCCGAACTCGCCCCCACGGCCCGGCTGCTGCTGCGCGAGGAGCAGGTGCTGGGCCGTTCGGGGGAGGCGCCGGGCCTGCTGCGCAGCCGGCTCACCGTGACCCGGGGCGGGAGTCCGCTGCTGGACCAGGAGCTGGCCTGCGGGCCGGGCGCGCCCGGCGGCTGGGACGGTCCGGCGGGGCTCGCGGGTCACCGGACGGTCGGTCAGCTCCTGGTCGTGGACCCGGCGTTCGCCACGTCCGCGCCGGCGGCCGGGGTGCTCGGGGAGTTCGCGGCCGTCACCCCGCTGGCCGGGCCCGCCGTCCTCGTGACGGTCCTGGCGCCCGACGCGCTGCGGCTGCGCGAGGTACTCGACGCGGCGTGTCGTACGTATGGCTGGTAACCGCTGAGCGAACCTGGGACGAATGGGACACCGCTCAGCGGTACACGCCTTTCCGGTTATCGGGTTGGCAAAGAACGCGACCTCGCTCTGTTGTCAGGTGTAGGTCAGGCGAAAGGATCCCCCTGTTCGACCTACCGACCCGACCAACCCGGCCTTCTCCGGCCGGGTCTGACGCAGGGGGAACAACCACGTGATACGCACTGCAGCGCTGGGGAGCGCTGCCACTCTGATCACCGGAGCGCTGGCCGCGGGCCTGCTGCTGGCCCCGCCGGCCGCCGCGGCTTCGTCCAGCCAGAACAGCGGTTTCCCGGAGGCGCTGGGCGTCCAGCTCGCCGCCGCCCGGGCCGCCGCCACCGGGGTCGAGTGGAAGGACTGCCCCGCCGACTGGGGCTTCGAGGCCCCGATCCAGTGCGGCTGGGTCAAGGTCCCGCTGGACTACGCCAAGCCGTTCGGCAAGACCATCGACCTCGCGGTCGACCGGATCGGCAGCACCGGCACCAAGGAGGAGCGCCAGGGCGCGCTCGTCTACAACCCGGGCGGCCCCGGCGGCTCCGGCATGCGCTTCCCGCGCCGGGTCACCACCAAGAGCCCGCTGTGGGTCAACACCTCCAAGGCCTACGACTTCGTGGGCTTCGACCCGCGAGGCGTCGGCCACTCCGCCCCGATCTCCTGCATCGACCCGCAGGAGTTCGTCAAGGCTCCCAAGGCCGACCCGGTCCCGTCCAACGAGGCGGACAAGCTCGCCCAGCGCAAGCTCGCCGCCGAGTACGCGGACGGCTGCAAGGAGCGCAGCGGCGAGATGCTGCCGCACATGACCACGCCGAACACCGCGCGCGACCTGGACGTCATCCGGGCCGCCCTCGGCGAGAAGAAGCTGAACTACCTCGGCGTCTCCTACGGCACCTACCTCGGCGGCGTCTACGCGACGCTGTTCCCGACCCACGTGCGCCGCATGATCGTCGACAGCGTGGTCAACCCGGACACCGACAACATCTGGTACGAGGCCAACCTCGGCCAGGACGTCGCCTTCCAGACGCGCTGGAACGACTGGCAGGACTGGGTCGCCAGGTACGACTCCGTCTTCCACCTCGGCGACAGCCGCGCCAAGGTCGAGGCCAAGTACCAGCAGCTGCGCGCCCAGGCCAAGGCCAACCCGCTCGGCGGCGTCGTCGGCCCGAACGAGCTCATCGGCTTCTTCCAGGGCGCCCCGTACTACGACTCCTCGTGGGTCCCGGTCGCGCAGGCGTTCAGCGCCTGGGCCGCCGGTGACGAGAAGCCGCTGATCGAGGCGATCGCCCCGGACATGTCGGACACCAAGGGCAACGCCGCGTCCGAGAACAGCAACGCCGTCTACACCGCGGTCGAGTGCGCCGACGCCAAGTGGCCGACCAGCTGGGCCAAGTGGGACCGGGACAACACGAAGCTGAACGAGAAGTACCCGTTCCTGACCTGGTCCAACGCGTGGATGAACCTGCCCTGCGCGACCTGGAAGGCCAAGCAGAGCAACCCGATCGAGGTCGGTGCCAAGCGCGGTCTGCCGCCGGTCCTGATCGTCCAGTCCGAGCGCGACGCCGCCACGCCGTACGAGGGTGGCGTCGAGCTGCACCGCCGCCTGGCCGGTTCGCGCCTGATCACCGAGCAGAACGCCGGCTCGCACGGTGTCACCAGCCTGGTGAACCCCTGCATCAACACCCGGGTGGACGCCTACCTGCTGACCGGCAAGGTCGACGCCAAGGACGTGAAGTGCGGTCCGCACGCCACGCCGGTTCCCCCGGCCCCGGCCGCCGCGAAGTCGCTCACCAAGGCTCCGGCCTCGGCGCTGCCGGCGCTGGAGGAGCTGCCCGCCGTCCGCTGAGGCGGGCCGAGCCCGGCGGGGCTCGGTAGGGCACGGCACGGGAGAAGGCTCAGCGCGTCTTGCGCCGGGCCTTCTTCCGTGCGTCCTCCTCTTCCGCCTTGACCTCGGCGGCGTACCGGTCGACGTACTCCTGGCCGGACAGCCCGAGGACCGCGTACATGATCTCGTCGGTGACGGCCCGCAGAACGGCCCGCTCGCCCTCCATCCCGGCGTACCGGGAGAATTCCAGCGGCTTGCCGAAGCGGATGGTCACCCGCCGGATGTTCGGGATCTTCTGCCCGGGCGGCTGGATCTCGAAGGTGCCGACCATCGCGCACGGAACGACGGGCACCCCGGCCCCGAGCGCCATCGCGGCCACGCCCACCTTGCCCTTGTAGAGCCGCCCGTCATGGGAGCGGGTGCCCTCCGGGTAGATGCCGAGCAGCTCGCCCTTGGCCAGTACCCCGAGCCCCTCGCGCAGCGCTGCCTGCCCGGCGTCCTTGCCGGAGCGGTCCACCGGGATCTGCCCGGCGCTGCGGAAGAAGAACGCGGTCAGCCGTCCCTTCACCCCGGGGCCGGTGAAGTACTCGGCCTTCGCGAGGAAGGTGATCCGGCGTTTGAGGATGGCCGGCATCAGGAAGTGGTCGGAGAACGACAGGTGGTTGCCCGCGACGATCGCGGCTCCCTCCGCCGGGATGTTCTCCAGTCCCTCGATGCGCGGCCGGAACAGCAGCCGGAGCAGCGGACCGAGCAGCACGTGCTTGAGCAATTGGTAGAACACCGGGGCATTTTCCCTTCACCTGGGGGTCAGGTCAGTGTGCCGGACACGGTGCCAGATGGGCATGGCGAACCAGAATCCCACCAGCCAGCACAGGATCACCGAGGCCAGCAGCCCGGCCTGCGACAGGCGCAGGACCAGGCTGAGGACCAGGAGCACGGCCGCCGACATCGCCGGCATCAGCAGCAGGACGCCCCATTCGGTGTCGTGGGACAGGGGATCCTCCAGGCCGTGGGGGTGGCGTCACATGGAACTTCCTTGGCTGACTTCCGTTGCCTGAGAGAACGGACGGCATTGCCGGGGGTTCATGTGAGGGCCGATCGGAATCGGCCAAAGGGGCCAGGCCTGGGGAGGGGCTGCTGGGGCGGGAGGAGCGGGGCGCGCAGGCGCCGGTTCAGGTTTTGCCGGACGCGGCCATGCCGGCCGTCAGCAGGCCGAGGACCACCCAGCCGAACCACAGCCAGCCGTTGCTGCCGAGGGCCACGGAGTACGTGGCGACGGCCACCAGAGCGGCGAAGGTCATCACGGCCATCGCCTTAACGGATCCGGTCATGCCCCATGGTCGCGCGCGAAGGTGCCGCCGCGCTACTGGCCACGCGCTTGGAGCGAGGCGAGATAGGAGTTGTACGCCTCCAGCTCCTGGTCGCCGTCGCGGTCCGCGGCCCGGTCGGAACGCTTCGCCGCCCGCTGCTCGGAGTGGTACCACTGGTAGACCAGCGCGATCAGCACCAGCACCGAGGGGATCTCGCTGAAGGCCCAGGCGATGCCGCCGCCCCACTGCTGGTCGAGCAGCGGGTCGATGCCGAGGGAGGCCGGCGGGTTCGCGTACGTCTTGATCATCGGCTCGCTCGCCATCATCAGCGCGATGCCGAAGAAGGCGTGGAACGGCATGCCGGCGAACAGCTCCAGCATCCGCATCACGTACCCGGGGCGGTGCGGACCCGGGTCCACGCCCATGATCGGCCAGAAGAAGATCAGACCGACGGCCAGGAAGTGCACCATCATGCCGATGTGCCCGGCCTTGCTCTCCATCAGGAAGTCGAAGAGCGGGGTGAAGTAGAGGGCGTAGAGGCTGGCGATGAACAGGGGGATCGTGAACACCGGGTGGGTGATCACCTTCATGTAGCGGCTGTGCAGCAGCATCAGCAGCAGCTCACGCGGTCCCTTGACGCCCCGGGCGGCGGGCGGCAGCGCGCGCAGCGCCAGCGTCACCGGCGCGCCCAGCAGCAGCAGGATCGGGGAGAGCATGCTGATGACCATGTGCTGGACCATGTGCACGCTGAACATGACCATGCCGTAGTCGTTCAGCTTGGTGCACATCACCAGGGCGACGGTCAGCACGCCCGTGGTGAACGCGATGGTCCGGCCCAGCGGCCAGGCGTCCCCGCGCCGGCGCAGCCGCACCACGCCGTACAGGTACAGGCCGAGGCCCACCAGCGAGCCGATCAGGAAGAACGCGTCGAACGAGAACTCCAGCCCGCGCCCGAGAGTGAACGGCGGCAGGTCCATGTCCATGTTCATGTCCATGCCGTGACCGTTGTGATCCATCTGTTCACTCCCTTGACCTGTGGTGCCCCACCACAGTAGTGCCGCCCCCGGAGGCGAACGCGTCCGGGGGCGGCACTCACAGGAGAAACGCGCAGAAGGGGGGAAACATCACAGAACGTTCTGCGCCTCGGCGTACCGCTGCGCCGGGACCGTCTTGAGGGTCTGCACGGCGTCGGCGAGCGGGACCATCTCGATCTCGGTGCCGCGCAGCGCGGTCAGCATCCCGAACTCGCCGCGGTGCGCCGCCTCGACCGCGTGCCAGCCGAAACGGGTGGCCAGGACCCGGTCGTACGCGGTCGGCGTACCGCCGCGCTGGACGTGGCCCAGGATGACCGGGCGGGCCTCCTTGCCCAGACGCCGCTCCAGCTCGACCGCGAGCAGGTTGCCGATGCCGGCGAAGCGCTCGTGCCCGTACTGGTCGGTGCCGCCCTCCTGGACGTGCATGGTGCCTGCGCGCGGCTTGGCGCCCTCGGCGACCACGACGATCGCGAACCGCTTGCCCGCGGAGAAGCGCTCGCCGACGATCGCCGTCAGCTCGTCGATGTCGAAGGGGCGCTCCGGGACGACGATGGCGTGCGCGCCGGCGGCCATGCCCGAGTGCAGGGCGATCCAGCCGGTGTGGCGCCCCATGACCTCCACGACCATCACGCGCTGGTGGGACTCGGCGGTGGTCTTCAGCCGGTCCAGGGCCTCGGTGGCGACCCCGACGGCGGTGTCGAAGCCGAAGGTGACGTCCGTCGAGGCGATGTCGTTGTCGATGGTCTTGGGGACGCCGACGATCGGCAGACCGGCCTGCGCGAGCAGGTTCGCGGCCTTCAGGGTGCCCTCGCCGCCGATCGGGATGATGGCGTCCAGGCCGAGGTCGGCCACGTGCCCGCGGGCCCGCTCCACCCCGTCGCGCAGGTGCGCGGGCTGCACCCGGGAGGAGCCGAGGATGGTGCCGCCGCGGGCCAGGATGCCGGCCACGGCGTCGAGGTCGAGCTTGCGGTAGTCGCACTCCAGCAGGCCGCGCCAGCCGTCGTGGAAGCCGATGACCTCGTCGCCGTGGTCGACGACTGAGCGGTGCACGACGGAGCGGATGACGGCATTGAGGCCGGGGCAGTCGCCGCCGGAAGTGAGCACACCAATGCGCATGGCAGGAAGAACCTTTGCAACGTGGGCCGACGACCGGACCACGTCGTCCGGTTGGAACTACGGCCACCCTACAAGCGGTGGAGCGGTGGGCTGAACCATCCTCCACATGCTGGTCACACTCGTCGTACGAAACGACGTCGGCCCGGTTCCCCCAAGGGAAAACCGGGCCGAACACATGATTGCGGGCCCGCCCCGATGAGCGGTCCGCGCGGTGTTACGCGGGCTGCGTGGCCGCCGCGATGCGCTCCGCGCGCAGCGCCTCGTACCACCGGTCCTCGATGGGCGGCAGCGCGTTCACGTCGAGGGCCAGCTTCAGCAGCAGGTCCGCGATCTGCGGGTTGCGGGCCATCACGGGGCCGTGCATGTAGGTGCCGAAGACCGTGTCGTTGTACGCGCCCTCGGTGCCGTCGCCGGTGCCGTTGCCGCGGCCCAGCCGGGTGCGGGCGAAGGGCCTCGCGGTCGGGCCGAGGTGGGTGACGCCCTGGTGGTTCTCGAAGCCCGTCAGCTGGGGCAGGTTCAGGCGCGGGTCGATGTCCGCGAGGACGTCGCCGACGCACCGCTCGCCCTCGCCGCGCACGGTGACCACGTCCAGCAGGCCGAGGCCCTCCTGGCGCTCGCCCATGTCGTTGACGAACTCGTTGCCGAGGATCTGGTAGCCGGCGCAGACGGAGAAGACGATCGCTCCGTTCGAGACGGCCCGCTCCAGACCGCCGTCGCGCAGCAGGCGCTCCGCGGCGAGCCGCTGCGGGCGGTCCTCACCGCCGCCGATCAGGTAGATGTCGCCCGAGGTCGGGATGGGCTGGTCGCTGCGCACGTCCACGCGCTGCACGTCCAGGCCGCGCTGGCGCGCCCGGCGCTCCACCACGAGGGCGTTGCCCTGGTCTCCGTACGTGCTCAGCAGGTCCGGGTAGACCCACACCAGACGCAGGCTGTTGTCGCTCATGCTCTTGTCCTCTGCGGTTCAGGTGAGAGTTCTAGTTGCCGACGCGGCGGCGCACGTCCTGGAAGGCGGTGTAGTTGGCGATCAGCTCGATCTGCCCGGGCGGCGCCAGCTGCACGGCCTCGTCGAGGGTCTCGCACACGCGGAAGTCCAGGCCCGCGACCTCCAGGCGGACCGCCAGGTCCAGCTTGCGGTCGCCGATCACGAAGATCGGGTGGCCGGCCAGGCGCGTGTAGTCCACGTCCCACAGCCAGGAGGTGTCCGTGCCGTCGGCGCCGCGCGCGTTCACCGAGAGGATCACCGGGGTCGGCGGCGGGTCGATCAGCGAAAACGTTTCGAGCCAGCCCGCCGGGTTCTTCGCGAGCAGCAGCCGCAGCTCACGGCCCTGGAAGTTCACCACGTCGTAGCGGCCGGCGACGGCCTGTACCTGGTACATCCGCTCCAGCGCGACCTGCGGCGGGACGCCGAAGACGGCGGCCACGGCGGCCGAGGTGGCGGCGTTCGCCTTGTTGGCGCGGCCGGGCAGCTGGAGGTGGATCGGCCAGGCCGAGCCGTGCGGGTCCAGTACGTGGTCCCCGGACAGCACCCAGCTCGGGGCGGGGCGCCGGAAACCGCACTCGCCGCAGAACCAGTCGTCGCCGGGGCGCTGCATGACGCCACCGCAGGAGGGGCACGACCAGGCGTCGTCCTTCCACTCCTGGCCGGCGGCGACCCACACCACGTTCTGCGAGGACGAGGCCGACCACACGATGAGCGGGTCGTCGCAGTTGGCGACGATGACGGCCTTGGAGCCCTGGAGGCCCTCGCGCCACTTCTCCGCGAGCATGCGGGTCTCGGCCGCGCGGTCCAGCTGGTCGCGGGAGAGGTTCAGCAGGGCGATCACCTTGGGGGTGACGTCCCGCGCGACTCCGGCGAGGTACTTCTCGTCCACCTCGATGACGCCGTACTTGGCGTCCGAGCCGCCCGCGAGGGCGGAGGTGATGCCGGCCGGCATGTTGGCGCCGAGGGCGTTGGAGACGACCGGTCCGCTGGCCCGCAGGGCCTCGGCGATCAGCCGGGTCGTCGTGGTCTTGCCGTTCGTCGCGGAGACGAGGACGACGTCGAGATGCTGCGCGAGCGCTCCGAGGAGATCGGGGTCGAGTTTGAGTGCGACCTTGCCACCGATCACCGATCCGCTTCCGCGTCCCGCGGCCCGCGACACCGCCGCCGCGGCCTTGCCCGCCGTCACGGCCAGCTTGGCCCGCGGCGAAAGCGGCTCTGTGTTGCCTGCCATCGTCCCTTGTCCTCCTTGCGTCGGTCGGCCCCAGCCTATCCAGTACCGGCCGGGGCCTTGACCGCGGCGCCCCAGGGCGCCGCAGATCTCCTCATATATTCGCCCGTCGTACCCTTACGGCCATGCGACAGCGCCCCATCCCCGGTACCACCGGCCTCGTCCGCACCATGAGCCTGCTGGGCGACCCGGTGCTCCACGCGCAGTGCGCGGAGGTCACCGCTTTCGGCCCGGCCCTCGACCGGCTCATCGAGGACATGTTCGCGACGATGTACGCCGCCGAGGGCGTCGGCCTCGCCGCGAACCAGATCGGCGTCGGGCAGCGGGTGTTCGTGTACGACTGCCCCGACGACGAGGACGTGCGCCACGTCGGGCACATCGTCAACCCGCGCCTGGTGGCGGCCGACGGGGACGAGTTCCGCGGCCCCGAGGGCTGCCTATCGCTGCCCGGCCTGGAGGCGGGCACGGTCCGTTTCGACCGCGCGGTCGTCGAGGGGGTCACCTCCGACGGCGCGCCCGTACGGATCGAGGGCACCGGGTTCTTCGCGCGCTGCCTCCAGCACGAGTGCGACCACCTCGACGGCACGGTCTACGCGGACCGGGTCACGGGGCTGCGCGCCAAGCGGCTGCGGCGGGCGATCCGCAAGACGCCGTGGGGCGCACGGGCCGCCGGGGCCGCGCAGAACTGAGCGCGGCCCCGGCGCCGGCTCTCAGAACCCCGGGCCGTCCACGCGGTTGCCGGCCGTGGCCAGCCGGCCCCACAGCAGGTCGGTGAGTCCGGTGACCAACTCCGCGCGGTCGCAGGGGCGTTCGCCGAGCCACCAGTCGCCGGCGGCGTGCATCATGCCGACGATGCCGTGGCCCCAGATCCGGGCCAGGCGCTCACCGCCGGGGCCGAGGTCCACGCGCTCGCCGATCACGTCGGCGAGCTCCTCGCCGAGCCGGCGCAGCAGCGGGGCCGAGTGCAGGCCCACGTCGAAGCCCCGCTCGACGGAGTGCGAGTCCTCGGCCGGGTGCATCAGGAACCGGTACACCTGCGGCCGGGCCTCGATGGCCGCGAGATAGGTGTCGAGGGTGGACTCCACGCGGCTGCGGCGCTCGGCCGGGGCGTCGAGCGCGGCCCGCAGCGAGTCGAGCAGCGCGTCGGTGTGCCGGACGGCGAGGGCCTGGTAGAGCCCGGCCTTGTCGCCGAAGTGCCGGTAGAGGATCGGCTTGGTGATGCCGGCCTCCGCCGCGATGGCGTTCATGGACGCCTTGGGGCCGTCCCGGAGGACGACCCGGTCGGCCGCTTCGAGCAGCTCCCGCCTGCGGCGCTCGGCCGCTCCCGGTTCGCCGGCCTGCTGAGTGGTCTCCATGACGTGTTTCTCTCCCCGCCCTTGCGATGGTGCGTGACGCCCACGCAACGTAACACCCCGCACACCCTCGCGATCGAATCGGCTGCCGTGCGGGCGCCGCTGCTTGACAGTGCTTACTCGTCGGTAACAGACTGTGGCCACCGTATGGGTTACCGCTAGTAACGCACTGGTGGACGCACAGCTGGAGGGGAACATGGCGGAGTTCACCATGGAGCTCAATGACGACCAGAAGCAGGTACGCGACTGGATCCACGGCTTCGCGGCCGAAGTGATCCGGCCCGCCGCCGCGGAATGGGACGAACGCGAAGAGACTCCGTGGCCCGTCATCCAGGAGGCCGCGAAGGTCGGCATCTACTCGCTCGACTTCTACGCCCAGCAGTTCTTCGACCCTACCGGCCTCGGCATCCCGATGGCCATGGAGGAGCTGTTCTGGGGTGACGCGGGCATCGCCCTGTCGATCGTGGGCACCGGGCTCGCCGCCATCGGCGTCGTCGCCAACGGCACCGAGGAGCAGATCGGGACCTGGATCCCGCAGATGTACGGCACGCCCGACGACGTGAAGGTCGCCGCCTTCTGCTCCTCCGAGCCCGACGCCGGATCCGACGTCGGCTCGATGCGGACCCGTGCCGTCTACGACCAGGCCAAGGACGAGTGGGTCCTCAACGGCACCAAGACCTGGGCGACCAACGGCGGCATCGCCAACGTCCACATCGTCGTCGCCGTCGTCGACCCCGAGCTCGGCACCAAGGGCCACGCCTCGTTCATCGTGCCGCCGAACACCCCCGGCCTGTCCCAGGGCCAGAAGTTCAAGAAGCACGGCATCCGCGCCTCGCACACCGCCGAGGTGGTCCTGGAGGACGTCCGCGTCCCCGGTTCCTGCCTGCTCGGCGGCAAGGACAAGCTGGACGAGCGCCTCGCGCGGGCCCACGAGCGGGCCAGGGCCGGCGGCGGCGAGCGCGTGAAGAACGCGGCCATGGCCACCTTCGAGGCCTCGCGCCCGGCGGTCGGCGCCATGGCCGTCGGCACCGCGCGCGCGGCGTACGAGGTGGCCCTCGACTACGCCAAGACCCGTACGCAGTTCGGCCGTCCGATCATCGACAACCAGGGCGTGGCCTTCCAGCTCGCCGACATGCGGACCTCCATCGACGCGGCCCGGCTGCTCGTGTGGCGGGCCTCCTGGATGGCGGTCGCGGGCAAGCCCTTCACCTCGGCGGAGGGCTCCATGTCGAAGCTGTTCGCGAGCGAGGTGGCCAAGAAGGTCACCGCCCAGGCGGTCCAGATCCTCGGCGGCAACGGCTTCACCCGCGAGTACCCGGTGGAGCGCATGCACCGCGACAGCGCGATCTACACGATCTTCGAGGGCACCAGCGAGATCCAGCGGCTGGTGATCGCCCGCACGATCTCGCAGATGCCGATCCGCTAGCCGCCCGCGCGCCGTGCCTCACGCGTGGGCCCGTCAGTGCACGGGCGTGAGGCACAGCGAGTGGACGCCCTCGACCCACTTCTCGGGGACGCTGATCAGGTCGCCGTCGGCGCAGTCCGCACCGCCGGTGCCCCGCTGCTTGGTGACCAGGTACTTGGCCAGGGGGGAACCGCAGGCTTCCGGAATCAGCTTCTCGTTGCGCAGGTCGTCCGCGTCGCGCACGCACGTCCCGATGGCCGGACCGGTCGGCAGCCCGTCGTCCCCGGCCGCCAGGCCCAGCAGGATGAGGACGGGAGGCACGAAGGCGAGCAGCACGGCCGGCACCAGGAAGAGCAGTGCCGACGGCCGGCGCCACAGCGGCTTGCCGGGGTTCAGCGAGGGCACGATGGCGCCCGCCGGGGGAGCGAGCCCGAGGAAGCGCGCCCGCGCACCGAGGTTCATCAGCAGCGTGACGGGCGTGATGAACACGGACAGCGGGCCCCACCAGCCCTGCCACAGCGTGTCCGCGGACATCCTGCGGTAGGTGGCGAGCCCGCAGTCGCGGCAGAACGGCCCCTCCTGGCGCAGGAACCGCATCAGGACGAGCATGCCCTGGTGCCCCCGTACGGTGGCCTGCGCCGCCGGCTGGGCCCCGCACACCCGGCAGCCGTACGGGGCCTGCGGCAGCGGCTGGTGCCCGTACGGGACCGCCTGCGGCGGCATCCCGTACGGGTGGGGGCTGCCCTGCCGCGGGGCGTACGGGTGGTACTGCTGGTACGGGCCGGCGCCGTGCTGCGGTGGCGGAGTGGCCACGGAACTCTCCTCGGGTCTCGCGGTGACCACCGGGCGGTCGGTGATCACCGGCACCCTAGCCCGCGTCGGGAGGTCCGCGGCAGTCGGCCAACGGGCCCGCGGCGAACGTGATCCCGGCCACGCCCGTGCGCGCCGCGAACGCCGCCGCGGCCCGCGTGGCCGCCCCCTCCAAGGGGCCTCGGGTGAACGATCCGAATACCGGGCATGAGCGCATGGTGAGCGGGCATACACACCCTGAACTGGACCACGAATATGGGTTCCGTCCGGGGGCGGCGATCAGCAATACTCACCGCCACCGTGGATCGCGGATTCGACCGGGTGACCACCGGCCCTCCCGCCCCACACTGCGAGGAGGTGCGCCATGTGCTCCCACCAGCCCCCCTGCCCGTCCGCCGACAGCGCCGATCACGACGCCGCCCGCACCGTGGCCTTCCGCCCCGAACAGGGCTGGAGCCTGCTCTGCAACGGCCTGGTGGTCTTCGATGACACCGGTGAGCTGCTCCCCGACGGCCGCGCGGTGGAACCCCGCCGCCCGGCCCTGGTCTGAGCTAGGAGGCCGCATGCGCCAGCAGCTGATCCGCAAGCCCGTCCCCAAGCCCGCACCACGAGACCTGGACCTGCGCACACCGTCGGGCAGACCCCTCCCGTACTGACGGGAGCCCCGACGTTACGCGGCCCCACCGGCTGGAGTTCAGCCGGTGGACGCCGCGGTGCCGCCCAGGAACGCGGCCTCGAAGGCCTCGTCGCCGATCGCCGCGCGGGCCCGCCGCTCGCCCTGGTCCCGCAGGGCCGTCAGCGAGGGTGAGCCCATCTGCGGCCGGCCGACCGTGCGCCACCAGGCGTGCCCGGTGCCCAGCAGCCGCGCCGCGAGTTCCCCGTCGCCCAGCGCCGCCACCGCCGCCGCGAGCACGTCCAGGCCGAGCGCGATGCCGAACCGGTCGCCGAGCAGCCGCTTCCCGGAGAGCATCGCCCGTACGTGGCGAGCCGCTTCCCCGTGGCGGCCGAGCCCGAGCGCCGCGACCGCCAGCACGTAGTCCGCGTACGCCCGCAGCCAGCGCTCGCCCAGCTCCGCGCAGGCCTCGCGCAGCCCCCGGGCCTCCTCGGCGGCCTCCTCGAAGCGCTGCAGGTCGCACAGGGCGTAGCCGGTGGCCAGCCGGCACAGCAGCCAGCCCGGGCCACTCGTCCGGCCGCCGTGGCCGGCCCGCGCCCGGGGTCCGGCCAGCTCCAGCGCCCCCACGGGGTCCCCGGGCATCAGCACCGACACCCCGTGCAGGTACGCCGCCCGCAGCTCCGGCTCGGGATCCGCCAGCCGGGCCGCCGCGCGGGTGCACTCCGCGCCCAGCTCCCGGGCCGCGTCCATGTCCCCCTGGAGCAGGGCGGTCAGCCCGAGGGCCCACAGGGCCTGGGTGTACGCGGCGCCGGTGCCCGGGGCCGTCCGCAGGGCCCGTTCCAGGAAGCCCCGCCCTTCGTGGACGTGCCCGCACGAGAACCAGAAGAACCACAGGGCCCCGGCCATCTCCAGCGCGGCCGCCGGGTCCGCGCCGAGGAGGTGCTCCAGCGCCGTGCGCAGCTGTGCGTGCTCGGCGGTCATCCTGCGGTACCAGTCCACCTGGTCCGGGCTCATCCAGCCCCGGTCGGCGGCCTGGCAGAGCGCCGCGTACCAGTGGGCGTGCCGGTCGGCGACGGTCTGCACCTCGCCGAGCTCGGCCAGCCAGTCGTGGCCGTACTCGCGGATGGTGTCCAGCATCCGGTAGCGGGCGCCCGCCCCCCGCTCCAGGGTGCGCCGTACGACGGACTTCGCGACCAGGCCCGCGAGCACCCGCTCCACCCGGGAGGCGGGCAGCGGGCCGCCCGAGCACACCGCCCGGGCGGCGGCGACGTCGAAGTCCCCGGTGAAGACGGACAGCCTGGCCCACAACAGCCGTTCCACCGGCTCGCACAGCTCGTGGCTCCAGCCGATCGCGGTCCGCATCGTCCGGTGCCGGGGCTGGAGGGCGGGCCCGCTGTCGGACAGCACGGCGAAGCGGGTACCGAGGCGCTGCGCCATCTGCTCCAGGGTCCACAGCCGCAGCCGGGCGCCGGCCAGTTCCAGGGCCAGCGGGATCCCGTCGAGGCGGCGGCACACCTCGGCCGCGAGCCGGGCCCGTTCGGGGTCGTCGAAGGCCGCGGCGGCCTCGGGGGTCGCGGCCACGGCCCGGGCGCGGAACAGGGCGAGGGCGTCGCTCTCGGGTCCCTCACAGGGCAGCGGGCAGACCTCGACGACCTTCTCGCAGGGGCTGTCGAGGGGTTCCCGGGAGGTGACCAGAACCGTGAGTCCGGGTGCGGACTGGAGGAGTTCACCGACGAGGTGGCGGCACTCGGCCACCATGTGCTCGCAGGTGTCGAGGACGAGGAGCAGTTCCTTGTCGGCCATCCACGCGCACAGCTCCTCGTCGAGGGGGCGGGCGGAGTGGTCGGCCAGGCCGATGGTGTGGGCGACGGTCATGGTGAGCAGGCCGGGGTCGCGCAGGGGCGAGAGTTCCACCCACCAGACCCCGTCGCGCCGGGCCTGTTCGGGATCGCTGACGGCCCGCAGGGCGAGGCGGGATTTCCCGACGCCGCCCACCCCGGTGAGGGTGGTCAGCCTGCGGGAGCGCAACAGGCAGTGCAGCTCGGCGAGTTCGCTCTCCCGCCCGACGAACCCCGCCGGGTCGGGCGGCACGTTTCCCGGCGGGGCGCAGGGAGCCGGCTCGGGATCGCCGTCGGGCTCCGCGGAATCCGGCCGTTTTCTGTTGGACGCGTACTCACCGAACACGGGTGTATTGTGCGCGATCTTCTTGCCCGGCCGTGCCCTTCCGTTCGGATTGCCGTCACCTTGCCGGGAGGCGGGCCGTGCGCCTCATGACACGAGTACGATGCTCCGCTCCGCGGAGAAGGCCCCCCAGTTGCCGTCGGGCAGCCGGGCGCGCAGCTTGAGGGTCCACCGCGTGCCGGCCGGCTCGGTCACCGTGAGCCGGTGCTCCACGCCGGCGGCTCCGGAGGCGGGCACGGCGCCGGCACCGAACTGGATGACGGTGACGGGACGTCCGTTGACGTGGAGTTCGTACTCGGCGGTCGGGCGGCCGGTGTCCGGGGCGGTCCAGGTCAGCGTGACGGCGCCGGGGGAGGCGGTCGCGGTGAAGCCGGCGGGCGCGGTGCCCGGGCCCTGCCCTGCGGAGGGCGGGGTGGTCACGTCCACGGCCGGGCCGTCGGGGGAGGAGTTGTCCGCGCCGTCGCGGGCCCGGACGGTGAAGGTGTAGACGGTGTCCGGCTGGAGGCCGGTCAGGGTGGTGCCGGTCTCGCCGGGGCCGGCCGTGTGGATCCGGACGCCGCCCTGGTAGACGTCGTACGCGGTCACGCCGGTGTCGTCGCTCGCCGCGGCCCAGGACAGCGTGGCGGACCGGGGTCCGTCCGCCCGGCCCGTGGTGCGGGCGGGGGCGGTGGGGGCCTGGCGGTCCTCGGCCTTGGCGGCCGGGGTGGTGGCTGCGGCGGAGGCGCTGGGGGCGGAGGTGTTCCCGGCGGCGTCCCGGGCCCGGACCGTGAAGGCGTAGCCGGTCTGCGGGGTGAGGCCGGTGATGTCCACCATGGTCTTGTCGGCCGGGAGTTCGCGCACCAGCCGGCCCGCCTGGAAGACCTGGTAGTTGGTCACCGCGTCGGCCGGGGCCGCCGCCTGCCACATGACGTGCACGGAGGTGGCGCTGCCGGCCTGTGCGGTGATCCCGGCGGGGGCCGCGGGGGGCGTGGTGTCGGCCGCGGTGCAGGCGGCGAGCCCGGTGGCGGCCAGGCAGAGGGCGAGCAGGGGGGCGGTGCGTCGCACGGGGGGCCTTCCTCGGCTTCCGCTTCCTCGTAAAGGTCTAGACATATATGGCACGGGTGCGGGCGGTGCGGCAAGACCCGCGCGCGGCGCTTTCCCCGTCGGCCGGTGTGACCGGGTCCGTGTTCTTCTGGCCCCGCCTGGCGTTATGGCGAACTCTTGAGGTCGTCAAGCACTGATCGCCCGTCACGGACGGTCAACACCCGTACGGCGGACACGGGTTTCGCCCGAAGGCACCCCCTCCTGCGCCACGATGGCGCCGCCTAAGGAGGTATCGATGGTGATTTCGCTCTCCGTGGTCGTGCTGCTCCTCGTCCTCGCGTGGATCTTCATGCGCAGCGGCGGCCTCAAGTTCTCCCACGCCCTCGTCTGCGTACTGCTCGGCTTCTACCTCGCGAGCAGCAGCATGGCGGGGACCATCCACGACGGTCTGACGGCCACGGCCCAGGTGGTCTCCGGCCTGCGCCCGTAGGCCCGCCGGTCCGGGGCCAATTGATCAACTGTTGCGCCTTCATGAATCATCCGGCTCCTCCATGGACTCCTCGGGCCGTGCGATCTAGCGTCTGGCGGCGGCGCGATGTCATACGCACTGTCAATAAAACTGAAGAGAACGGAGGAATTCCGGATGTTCCGAAGAGCGCTGAACTGCGCCGTGGTCCCCGCCCTCATCGTCTTCACCGCGATGTACGGGATCTCCCCGGCGCAGGCCGCGGAGATACCCCAGGCCCCCGGCCACCGCCTGGTCAGCCACTACGACGGCGCCCCCGCGGCCGCCGTCCCGCTGCCCGGGGAGGCCCCGCCCCAGCACCCCTTCCTCGCGCCCAACGGCCGCAGCGGCATGCACTCCGACGCCGGGGGCAGCGCCACCTCCCCCTGGTCCGGGCCGCTCGGCCGCAACCCCCAGGTGAGCAGCGAGAAGATCGCCGCCCTCGGCGGCGAGTGCGCCACCGCCACCTTCGACGCGGGGGGCCGGCTGGTCACGGTGTGCGGCACCTTCACCGGCTTCAAGGTCAAGCTCCTTGATCCCCGTACGCTGGCCACCCTCGCGGAACACCAGCTTCCGCAGCGTTCCTCGACGGTCGAGGCGATCACCTCCCTCGACTTCTCGAAGATCTTCAAGGACACCTCGGGCGGCGCCTACTTCTACCTGGACGACCAGGACCGGGCCGTGCTGGCCGACTCACGCCAGCACATCCTGCGCCTCTCGCACGCGCAGCGGCCGGACGGCAGCTGGACGTTCGCCGTCGACGACGACTGGGACCTCACCGGCCAGGTCCCGCACGACTGCGTCACCTGGACCAACCTGCGGCCCAGCGGCACCTGCGACCCCGTCACCTCCGTGATGCCCGACTGGAGCGGCCGCATCTGGTGGGTCACCCGCCAGGGCCGCGTGGGCACCGTGGATCCGCGGACCTCGCAGATCCGCTCGATCAGCCTCCCGGGCGAGGAGATCCAGAACTCCTTCTCGGTCGCCGAGGACGGTGTGTCGATCGTCTCCGACCACGCCCTCTACAGCTTCCGCGCCACCGCCGACGGCACCCCCGAAGTGCAGTGGCGCCAGACGTACGACCGCGGTACGGGAACCAAACCCGGCTCCGTGAACCAGGGTTCGGGCACCACCCCGGACCTCTTCGGCGACGGCTACGTCGCCATCACCGACAACGCCGACGACCGGATGAACGTCCTGGTCTACCGGCGGGGCGCGGACGTACCCGCCGACCGGCGGCTCGTCTGCAAGATCCCGGTGTTCGGCAGTGGTGCCTCGACCACCGACAACTCCCTGATCACCTGGGGCAACAGCATCGTCGTCGAGAACAACTACGGCTACGAGAACCTCACCAGCCTGCTGCTCGGCAAGTCGGTCGTCGGCGGGGCCGGCCGGATCGACGTCCGCGCCGACGGCAGCGGCTGCGACACGGTGTGGCAGAGCACCGTCCGCTCGCCCTCCGTCGTCCCGAAGCTCTCCACCGCGAACGGGCTGCTCTACTTCTACGAGAAGGAGCCCAACGCCTGGGGGATCGACGCCTGGTACCTGACGGCCGTGGACTTCCGCACCGGCGAGCGCCGCTGGCGGCAGCTGACGGGCACCGGGCCGCTGTACGACAACAACTGGGCGCCGATCACGCTCGGGCCCGACGGCACCGCGTACGTGGGCGTCTTCAACGGCATCGTCGCGGTACGCGACGGCGGCTGACACCGGGCCGGCCGGCGCGCGATCCGCGCCGGCCGGCCCCTCAGCCCCCGGAACGTCCGGGCTGCCCGGGGCGCTCGGCGCGCTCGGGCAGCTCGGGCTGCTCGGGCTGTTCGGGCCGCCACAGCGGGTGTTCGCGCTCGGCCCAGGCCCGGCCGACGGAGCCGGTCCGCAGCCCGCGGCGTGCCTCGGGGTCGGCCAGGGCCTTGCCGATGTGCGCGGCGAGCACGACGGCGACGGTGAGGGCCAGCCAGTCGTGGACGAAGGTGGCGGCCGTCCGCTGGACCAGCGGGACCAGCCCGGTCCACCACATGAGCACGCCCGTGCCCGCCATCACCAGCACCGCCCCGGCCAGCCAGCCCGCGTAGACCTTCTGGCCGGCGTTGAACTTCCCGGCGGGCCGCCCCGTCGCCCGGTCGCGCCGCAGGGCGGCCCGCAGCCAGACCCGGTCGTGCGGCCCGAACCGGCCCAGGCGCCGCAGATCGGCGCGGAAGGCGCGCGAGGCGAGCCCCAGCAGGAAGGGCACGACGAGCAGCAGCCCGGACCAGACGTGCACGGTGACGACGAGGTGGCGCCGGCCGACGAGTTCGGCGAGCGGAGGCAGGTACAGACAGGCCGCCGTACCGACGCACAGGCCCATCAGTGCGGCGGTGGACCGGTGGATCCACCGCTCGGCGCGGCTGAACCGGTGGACCCGCTCGGCGCGCCGGAGCACCGGATCAGACGGTCGGGGCATCGTCACGTCCGTTCGACCGGCCGACCCAGGCGTCGACGTCGTACCCGAGGTCCTCCCAGTAGCCGGGTTCCACGTCACGGGTGAGGGTGATGCCGGAGAGCCACTTCGCGGACTTGTAGAAGTACATGGGGGCGACGTACAGGCGGACGGGGCCGCCGTGCGAGTGGCTCAGCGGCTTGTCCTGCATGCGCAGCGCCACCATGACGTCGTCCCGGCGGGCCTGGGGGAGGGTCAGCGACTCGGTGTAGGTGCCGTCGAAGCAGCTGAAGCGGATGGCCCGGGCCTCGGGGCGCACCCCGGCGGCGTCGAGCAGCCGCGTCAGCGGAACCCCCTCGAACGGGGTGCCGGGAACCCGCCAGCCGGTGACGCACTGGACGTCCCGTACGACGCGGGTCTGCGGGAGCGCCCGGAGCGCGTCGAGGGTGTACGTCGTGGGGCGGTCGACGAGGCCGTCGACGGTGAGCCGGTAGTTGTCGGGTCCGCGCTCGGGGACGGAGGAGGCCACCGAGTAGTAGCGGAACCCGCCGCCGTTCGGCAGCAGGCCGGTGAGGCCGGTGGGGTCCTTGTCGGAGGCGGCGCCGAGGAAGGACTCGAAGCCGCCCTGGAGGTACGGGGCGGCGACCAGCCCGGCGGCGCCGAGGCCGACCATGCCGAGGACCAGGCGGCGCCCGACGGGGGCGCCCTGAGCGTCGGGGTCCGGTGGCTGGGGTGCGGGTACGGCCGCGGGTGCTGGGCTCACGTCCCGATTCGACCACCGCCGCCGCGCCCGCACCAGGCCCGGCGGCGGTCCGTCAGACTTCCGTCACACCTTTCCCACCGCCGCCGGACGACCCTGCCTAGGCCTTCCAGAAGAAGACGGCCGTCATCCGCTTCTCCTCCAGGGTCTGGCCCGAGTAGCCGGTGGCGCTGTGGATCAGGTTCGCGGAGTAGAGCAGCAGCCGGTTGGCGCGATGGGGGACCCGTACGTCCTCGGTGAAGGAGTCGGGGGAGACGAAGCGGGTGCCCAGCGCGTCGACCAGGTTGTTGTGCGGTGCGATCACCTGGTTGCCGCCCAGCGCACCGCCGGGCAGGCTCTGCCGGTAGAAGCTCGTCCCGCAGTCCTTCGGCACCTTCGGGTTGAGGTAGAGCACGGCGGCGTAGCGGCACAGGCTCCGCGAGTCGGTGTGCGGGCGCGGCTCGCACTCGCCCTCGCCGACGACCTGCACGCAGTTGTGGTTGAACGTTCCGCCGCCCGCGGGCCGTTCGGCCCAGATCTTCGGCGCGCCGGTCGACTTGCGCACCAGCCGTTCCACCAGGGCCAGTTCCTCGGGCTCCAGACCCGGCATGGCGCGCAGCCCCGGCCAGCTCTCGGGCTTGTGCGGATAGCCCTCGGTCCAGTCGTCCTTGGCCAGGCAGCGCTCCCGTACGGCGTCCGGGTCCGGCAGTACGTCGTCCAGTACCCAGTAGTCGCGCCCACGGGTCGGCTTGCGGTACGGGAGGACCGGGAGGGGAGGAGGTAGGGGCATGGCAGGGACGGTAGCCACCGGGTCCGGTGCGGCTCTCTCCGAAAGGAGTCAACGTTCCGTCAAGTGTTCGCCATGGGTGGTGAGATCGGCAGGACACGCCTGCGGGCGGCAGCCACCGGGCGGACCCAGTGGTTCACTGGCGGCATGCCGCTCGAAAACTACGGAGTGCTGTCCGGAACCCTGCACCGCCACTTCCGCGACCGGCCCGACGACCAGGGCCGCTGGTTCCACGTCCACCTGGAGGTCGACACGCCCGCCGGCCGCTACGCATGCGCCGTCGACGTGGACAGCAAGCACTCCGCGATCGGGGTCCAGTGGAAGGTCTTCACCCTCCACGCCTCGGTGCTCGACCCCGTCGCCTCACCGTCGCCCGGCTACCACGACCTCGCCCGGACCTCCGGATCGGGCGCCCTCGACTACCTCCGGCACCCGGCGCTCGCGGACCGCCCCGGCTGTCTCCTCGGCGGTCACCCGCCGCAGTGGTTCCAGCGGATCCTGGACCGGCTGAACCCGCCCCGGCCCTGGATCTCGGGCTCGTACCTGGAGGCCTCGCAGGCGCTGGAGCCGATCCTCGTCGTGGGCCGGCCGGTCCTGGTCTTCGGCGAACCCTTCGACGAGGGGCTCGGCATGCACGACATCCACCAGAACCAGGGCGACCCCTACGGCAGCCAGTGGTGGCCGGACAACGGCATCTGGCAGGACGGGGCCACGCTCACCCGGCGCCCGGACGGCCTCTTCGACGTGTTCGTCTCCCGGTTCTCCACACAGAGGGAACCCACCGACGACGACGGCCATCCGGTCACCTGATCGAGGGGTACGACCCCCACGGACACGGCCTAGTGAGCCGCGCGGCACGCCCCGCTCGCGTCGCTCGCGGAGTAGCCGGCCGCCTGGAGGCTCGCGGCGCAGCTGGTCTGGTTGCCGATCTGGCCCTCGTAGCAGGCCTGCCCCACGGCGTCCGTGATCTGCTTGCCGTGCTGTACGAGGTACTGCTCGCAGTCCTGGATGCTGGTCGGGGCGGCGGTGGCCGCCGGGGCGGCGAAGAGGGTGCCCCCGGCGGCGAGGACGAAGCCGGCGAGAACGCCGGCGATACGGGCCGACACACGCATGTGGATGCACCTGCTCTCTGGGTCGGTCACGCGGTCCGCCGGTGCGCCGGGCCACGGGCGGGGGCGGCGCGGAGCGGGCACTCCGGGGGGCGACAGGCTTCACGCATCGGTCACCCTCGCCCTTCCGACGCTAGAGCACCGGGCGACGGGTCGCCACCGCCGTACAGAGCGCCGCCAGCGGCAGCTCCGCGCACACCGCCAGGGCCAGGGCCGTCGCCCGGGCGCCGCCCCCGGCCGCGGTCGTCACGTCGAACCAGGCGTCCATCAGCAGCAGCGCGGCCGTCGCCGCCGCGAGCGGCGCCGCGCGGGGATCGCGGCGCCCGAGCAGCAGACCCGTACCGCTCAGCCCCGCGGCCAGCATGGCGTCCAGCCCGATCCAGGCCGTCGACCAGTTGGAGACCTCCGCGGTCTGCGGCAGCGTCTTCGCCAGCACCACCATCCACGGCAGCAGCGCCAGCCCGGCGCCGGTGAGCAGCACGGCCGACCGGGGCCGGGGCGTGCGGCGGGCCTGGAAGCGCGGGGCGACGAGGGTCATGGCGGTGGAGCTCCTTCCGGCCCCGGTGGTCCGTCCGCCGGGTACGACGATCACTCTGGTCGCGCGGCGGACCGGAATCAGTAGCGGCACCGTCCGAACCGGGGGTGGCACTGGCTACACCCCCGACCGGGCACCAGGGTGGTGGAGCGGCTCTGAACAGTGCGATTACCGTACGGACATGGGACTTTCCGGGGCGCTGAGGCGTACCACACGCTGGATCGCCGACCACGCGCCCTGGTCGGCGTGGGCCCGCAGCGGCACCGCCTTCACCGCAGCCGCGATCCCGATGGCCCTGCCCGCCGCATCGGTGCTGGTGTTCTTCAAGGCCGCCCCGCTCACGCTGCTCGCTCTGCTGCTCCTGACCCCGCTGCTCACCCGGCTCCAGCGCAGCCGCTTCCGGGAACTGCTGGGACGGGAGATTCCGGCCGTCGTGTACGGACACCGGCCGCTGCGCCCGCGGGTGTTGCTCGCCCGGCTGCGCTCCGAGTCGACCTGGCGGCAGTACGGGTACCACCTGCTGGTCAGCCCGCTCGCGGGGGTGGGCGGGGCGCTGATCGTCCTCGCCTGGGCGTGCGGGCTCGCCGGGGCCACCGTGTACGGATGGTCGTGGCTGCTGCCCGTCGAGAACGCGGGCCCGGGCTGGACCCGGGCCTACGACACCGCCACCGTGCTCGGCGCCCTGCTGCTGCTCGCCACCCCGTGGCTGGCCGCCGCCCTGGCCCGGCTCGACGCCTTCGCCGCGGCCGCCCTCCTCGGACCCAACCGGGCCAAGGAGCTGGAGCGCCGCGTGGAGGACCTCGCCGAGAGCCGGGCCGACGTCCTCGACGCGGCGGACCTCGAACGCCGCCGGATCGAACGGGACTTGCACGACGGCGCCCAGCAGCGTCTGGTCGCCCTCGCCATGAACCTCGGCATCGCCCGGGCCACGCTCACCGATCTGCCGCCCGAGGCGAAGGCCGTGATCGACGAGGCCCACCGCGAGGCCAAAGAGGCCATCGAGGAGCTCAACAGCCTCGTACGCGGCCTGCATCCGGCGGTCCTGGAGGACCGCGGACTCGACGCGGCCCTCTCCGGGATCGCGGCCCGGGCTCCCCTGCCCGTCGAACTGACCGTGGAGCTGGCGCACCGGCCCGGCCCCACCGTCGAGGCCGTCGCCTACTTCGTCGTCTCCGAAGCCCTCGCCAACGTGGCCAAGCACGCCAAGGCCTCCCGCTGCCGCGTGGAGGCCCTCCGGGAGGCCGACACGCTGCGCATCACCGTCACCGACGACGGGGTGGGCGGTGCGGACCCGGTCCGGGGCACCGGGCTGTTGGGCCTGCGCAAACGCGTAGGGTCGGTCGACGGAACCATCCTGATCAACAGCCCCCTCGGGGGCCCGACCGTCGTGACTGTGGAGCTGCCGTGCGGGCTGTGATCGCCGAGGACTCGGTGCTGCTGCGAATAGGGCTGGTCAAGGTCCTCGAAATGGCCGGGTTCGAGGTGGCCGCCGAGACGGGGGACGCCGAGGGGCTGCTCGCCGCCGTGGCCGCGCACGAGCCCGACCTCGCCCTGGTCGACGTCCGCATGCCGCCCGGCTTCACCGACGAGGGCGTACGCGCAGCCCTGATGATCCGTCAACAGTGGCCCGGTACCTCGGTCCTGCTGCTCTCCCAGTACGTGGAGGAGCGCTACGCCGCCGATCTGCTGGCCGGCCGGGCAGGGGGCATCGGGTACCTGCTCAAGCAGCGGGTCGCCGACGTCGAGGAGTTCATCGACGCCGTCAGGCGGGTCGCGGCCGGCGGCACCGCCCTCGACCCGCAGGTCGTCTCACAGCTGCTGCTGCGCCGGGGCGGGGGCATCGACCCGCTGGAGCGGCTCACCCCGCGCGAGCGGGAGGTGCTCGCGCTGATGGCCGAGGGGCGCTCCAACGCGGGGATCGCGGCGCAGCTCGTCGTCAGCGAGAGCGCGGTCGCCAAGCACATCAACAACATCCTCGCCAAGCTGGACCTGCCACAGGCCGATGGCGACCACCGGCGGGTGCTCGCGGTGCTGCGGTTCCTGGACGGCGCCTCGTGAGCGGGGGCGGACACCCGGGCGGGTCGCGTCCGCGACGCACGGCGTGGATCGTGACCGCGGCCCTGAGCGCCGCGGCGGTCATCGGCCCCGCCGCCTGGCAGGTCTGGTCGTACACCGCCGGCGAGAGCGGGACGCTGAGCGGCGGGAGCGGCGGCCGGCCGGTGTCCGCCGTGGAGATCGACGCGGGCGGTGCCGACGTCCGCCTCACCCCCCGCGCCGACGGGCAGGTGGTCTACCGGGCCGAGACGCGCTGGTCGGTGGCGGCCCCGGAGATCGAGGAGAGCTGGCTCGGCGACACCCTGAAGCTGACGCCGCACTGCCCCGCGGTCGGGGACCTCGTGGCATCGGGCATCGGCTGCTCGGTCGACCTGGGCGTCACCGTGCCCGCCGGCATCCCGGTGAAGGTGACGGCGGGCTCCGGCACGGTGGTGATCAGCGGGCTGGGCGGCGCCGTCGACGCCGAGGTCGGTGCCGGGACGCTGCGGCTGAGCGCGCTGCGCGGACCGCTGCGGGCGAGCGTGGGCTCGGGCTCGCTCGAAGCCTCGGGGCTCAGCTCGCCGCAGGCCGAGATCCGGGCCGGGGCGGGCTCGGCCGTCGCCCGGTTCGCCGCCCCGCCGGAGCGGGTCACCGCCCGGGCGGGTGCGGGGCGGCTGCGGCTCACGGTGCCCGCGGACACCCGCTTCCGGGTCACGGCCCGTGCCGGGGCGGGCCGTTGCGACGTCGCGCCCGGCATGGACGACCCCGCCGCGCCCGGCCGGCTGGACATCTCGGCGGACGCGGGCCGTGCGGAGGCGGGCTATTGAGGGCCGTGCCCCCGGAGGGTGTCCGGCGGCGGCCAAGGCGGGATGCCGTGGCCGCCGGGGCCGTCAGGCGCGGGGCGGGACCCGGGAGGGACGGCCGCCGCCGCGGGTGAGGGAGTACCCGAAGATGCCGGCGAGGGCGCCGAGCAGTCCGCCCGCCGCCGTCCAGACCCAGCGGTCGGACCACCGGCCGCCGGACCAGCCGTCGGCCGGCTCGCCGACGGCCGCCGGCTGCGGGGCCGAACTCCCCGAGCCCGCCTGCGCGGTCTTGCCGATGCCGGGTACGAGCGGTGCCGCGAGGGCGCCGTCCACCGCGAAGGCGCCTCCCGTGTCCCGGGTGGAGGCCTCCACCTCGGCCCGTACCGGAAGACCGAGGTCCTCCTCCGCCACGCCGACGACCGTCAGACGGACGTAGTAGGTGCCGGGCAGCGGGTCGTCGGCCCAGGGCTCCGCACCCGGGCGCACGGTGCGCAGGGTGCAGGACAGCTCGGCCGTGGCTGCCTCCTTGGCCGCCGCGGCCTGCTGCGTGCCGTAGGTGCAGGCCTGGCGGCGGCGCAGCCCGTCGTAGACGTCGAGCTGCCAGGTCGAGGCGCCGTGCCGGCTCGCCGCCGCCGGCAGCTTCACCGTGGCCTTGACCGTGGCCCGCTGCCCCGAGTCCAGCGGGACCGCCCAGTACAGGTAGTCACCGGTGGACGCGTCGGCCGTGGCCCGCTGGCCCGGCCGGATCGCCGTGGCGGTACGGAAGGCCGTGCCCGCCTCGGTCGGCCCGGAGGCCTTGCCGCCCGGGCTCGCACTGGCGCTCGCGCTCGCCGACGGGGTGTCCGCCAGGGCGGCGCCCGCCATGCCGAGCACACCGCCTGCGGCGAGGGCGGCGGCGGTCAGTATGCGTACGGTACGCATCAGTTGGTCCTCCAGACCGAGATACGCCAGCGGGAGATCCAGCCCCACAGCAGACCGGCGACGAGACCGGCGAGCACCAGAACGCCGAGCAGCCACCAGCCCCGGCCGAGACCGAACGCCGCCGCGTCGGACGCGTCGTCGGGCCCGTCGACCACGTCGATGGTGAGCTCGACGGGCAGGCCCGGGGTGGTCTTGACCGAGGCGGGCGCCGAGAAGGAGTTGCTGACCTGGAGGCAGACGGTCTCCACCGCCGCCTTCCCGTCGCCGTCCGCCTCGGAGTCGTCGACCTCGGCCTTCGGGTAGCGCAGACCCGTCGAGATCAGGTCGGTGCGTCCGTCGCCCGCCTCCGAGCCGCGGACGATCTCCCGCCCGTGCACGGTCGTCGCCCGCAGCATGACCCCGTAGTCGTTGTTGACGGCGCGGTCGGCGGCGATGCTCACCGAAGCGCGCAGCTCCTGGCCGGGCTTGACGTCCACCCGGTACCAGCGGTGCTCGCCGAAGCTCTCGCGGTCGGTGTACAGACCCGCCCCGAGCTTCGGGGCGCCCGCGCACTGCTTGGCGCCCTCGGTGGCCACCGGGGTGACGACCGGGGTCGCCGCCCGGTCCACCAACTGCTTGACGCGGCCGGAGAGTTCGGCGGTGTGCTGTACGGAGGTGTAGGTGCCGCCGGTGGCTTCGGCGATGCAGATCAGCTGGTTGCGCGTCTTGGCGTCGGGGACGAGCCCGAGCGTGTCGATGACGAGGTGGATGCCCTGGGCCGCGATGTCGCGGGCCACCTCGCACGGGTCGAGCGGGGCACAGGTGTCCTCGCCGTCGGTGATGAGCACGATCCGCCGGGTGGCGTCACCGCCCTTGAGGTCCTCGGCCGCGCCCAGCAGGGCCGGCCCGATCGGCGTCCAGCCGGTGGGGGCCAGGGTGGCCACCGCCGTCTTCGCCTCGGTCCGGTCGAGCTTGCCGACCGGGTAGAGCTGCTTGGTGTCCTTGCAGCCGAGCTGCCGGTCGTCACCGGGATAGGTGGCCCCCAGGGTCCGTATCCCGAGCCGTACCTCGTCCGGCGTGGCGTCCAGTACCTCGTTGAACGCCTGCTTCGCCGCGGCCATACGGGACTTGCCGTCGATGTCGGTCGCCCGCATCGAGCCGCTGACGTCGAGGACCAGCTCGACCTTGGGAGACTCCTTCGCCACCGGTTCGCCGGCGGCGGCATTCGCCGGGAAGAGCCCGACCGCCAGAGTGGCCAACAGGCCGCAGGCCCCGGCCGCCACCCATTTTCTTGTGATCATCGCCGGATCGTATTGAGGATCGGCCCCCGGAGCCAAAACGCTCCCCGGGGAAGCCCGGCCGTCCGGTCGCCCGGCCGCCACCCGCCCGACCTGCCGCCGGCGCCGCCCGCGACTACCCTGGACGGGGGGACGGCTCGCAGTGCCCCGACGGAGGCGATCCCATGAGACGACGCCATCACTTCCACATCGATCATGCGGGGCACTCCGTCAGCGCCACCGTCGAGACCGGCCGCCACGTCGAGGTGGAGATCCTGGTCGACGGCAAGGAGACCGGGCACGGCACGACGCACCACGACCGGCCGGTCACCGTGCAGGTGGAACTTCCGACCGATCCGCCGACATCGGTGTCCGTACGTGCGACACCCGGCCCCGGCGTACCGCGCTGCGTCCTGGAGGCCCCGGACGCCGTTCCCCAGGTCATGTCCCCGCGTCGTTACTGACGCGGCCGAGCGGCACGCGCCCCGGCCGCGGGGGCCGGGGCGCGTGCCGCTCGTGAGCGGATCAGGAGGCGGGCGTCAGCTCGCCTGGAGGGTGACGTCGTCCACGACGAAGGAGGTCTGGAGGGACTGGTCCTCCACGCCCTGGAACGTCAGGGTGACGGTCTGGCCGGCGAACCGGGACACGTCGTAGCTCTTGAGCACGTAGCCCGGGGCCGCGTCCAGGTTGGACAGGGTCTCCAGGGTCTGGCCGCCCACCGAGACGGTGAACCGGTCGTAGACCACGTTCTCGTCCTCGTCGGTGTCGATGTGGAGGTAGAAGGCGAGCCGGGCCGAGGCGCAGCCGGCCGGGAGGGCCAGCGACTGCGACGCACTGTCGGTGTGCGAGGAGCCGTAGCCGTCCAGCCACGCCATGTACGCCCCGCCGTGCGAGACCTGTCCGGACTGGTTGGTGACGACCCCGGCGGTGGCGGTCCACGGGCTGCTCCCGTTCTCGAAGCCGCCGTTGACCACGACCTGCTTCGGGGTGCACGTGCCCCCGCCGCCGACGGTCAGGGTGTAGGTGGTGCTGTGGGCGACCGTGCCCGTGCCGGTGACGGTCAGCGTGTACGTGCCCGCCGTGGTGGCCGCGCCGACCTGCACGGTGAGCGTCGAGGAGCCGCCGGACTGCACGGAGGCCGGGCTGAGCGTCGCGGTCACCCCGGACGGGGCGCCGGAGACCGACAGGGCGAGCGTCTGCGGGCTGCCGCTCACGGTGGTGGTGTTCACCGTGGAGGTGACGCTGGTGCCCGGGGCGGCGGAGCCGGCGGCCGGGGAGGTGCCGATCGAGAAGTCCTGCGCCGGGGTGTCACCGCCGACGGCCTGCTTCCAGATCGCGTAGGCGACCCCGTCGGCGCTGCGGTCCAGCACCGTCGCGTTGATGTTGTTCGTCGTGTCGCAGGAGCTGTGGTAGCAGGAGTCGTACGCCGCGTTCGCGGTGCCGCCCCACTTGGTCGCCTGCGCCGGGGTCTTGCGGGCGCTGGCACCGGCCGCGTAGCCGGAGGTGGGGATGCCGCCCTGCTGGAAGGAGTAGTCGTCACTGCGGCCCTGGCCCTCGGTGTTCTCCTCGGGGGCGAGGTTCAGCGAGGCCCAGTACGCCTTCAGCGGCGCGGCCGTGGTCGAGTTGAGGTTGTTGATGAAGTAGCCGCCGTTGGGCGAGCCGACCATGTCGAAGTTGTAGTAGCCCTTGATGGCGGCCTTCTCGGCGCTGCTGAGCCGGCCCACGTAGAACTCCGAGCCGTTCAGGCCCTGCTCCTCGTCGGTCCACCAGGCGAAGCGCACGTGCTTGGTCAGGGTGGGGTTCTTCTGCGCGAGGACGAGCGCGTTCTCCAGCAGGGTCGCGGAGCCCGAGCCGTTGTCGTTGATGCCCGGGCCCGCCGAGACGCTGTCGAGGTGGGCGCCGAACATGACCGTCTGATCGGCCGGACCGCCGGGCCAGTCCGCGATCAGGTTGCTGGACGGGTAGGTGCACGAGGTGCAGTTCTGCTCGGTGACGGTGAAGCCGGCCGCCTGCAGCTTGCCCTTGATGTACGCCACGGACTGGGTGTAACCGGCGCTGCCCGCCCGGCGGTTGCCGCCGTTCTGGGAGGCGATGGTGTTCAGCTGGGTCAGGTGGGCCTGGACGTTGGCCACGTTGATGTTCGGCGGCTCGGGCTGGGGCGGGGTGGTTCCGCCGACACTGAGCGCGTAGTCGACGGTGTGCGCGAGGCTCGGGCCCTGGCCCTTGACCGTGATGACGGAGGAGCCGGGCGCCGCGTTGGCCGTGGCGGACAGCGTCAGCGTCGAGGACTGGCCGGACTGCACGGTGGCCGGGTTGAAGGAGGCGCTCACCCCGGACGGCAGGCCGGTGGCCGTGAGCGTCACCTGCTGCGCCTGGCCGGTGGTGGTGCTGGTGGTCACGGTGGTGGTGACCGAGGCGCCCTGCTGGACGGTGCCCGAGGAGGGGTTCAGCGCCATCGAGAAGTCGTCGTTCTGCCCGCTCGGGGTGCAGGTCGGGTCGCCGGACTGGGCGGGCACGCTGATCGCGTCCCAGGCGGCCTTGGTCCGGGTGAACAGGTTGCAGGTGGCCGGGTCGAGCGACTTGGCGGCGCTGAGCGTCGCCGTCCGGTACTTCTTGTACGACATGCTGCTGGTCTTGAGCAGCATGCCGCCGTAGAAGATCTTGCCCGCGGTCTGCACGCCCACGCCGGTGACCGTGGACTGGTTGCAGGTGGGGCTGTTCGGCTTGCCGCCGCCGGGGCTGCTGCCCTCGGCGAGCAGGTAGAACCAGTGGTTCAGGGGTCCTGCCGCCGCGTGCACCTCGGTACCGGGTATCGCGGAGCTGTAGCAGGCCGGGTCGTTGTCGACGGCCGGCGGGTTGTACATGTTCCGGATCGGACCGCTGCCGGTGAGGTTGATCATCTCGCCGACGGTGTAGTCCGGAGTGTCGTACGGGGCCGGCTCGTTCGCGTACGCCTCGGTCAGCGCGCCGAAGATGTCGCCGGTGCCCTCGCCGAGCCCGGACTCCTGGCCGCTGGTGCCGCCGGGGGTGTTGGAGTCGATGGCGTGCCCGTACTCGTGGCCCACCACGTCGATCCCGGCGATCCACTCGTTGGCGCTGTTGTGCCCGATGGTGACCGAGCTGCCGTCCCAGTAGGCGTTGAGGTCGCCCAGGCCCACCTTGCCGGGGAAGCTGCGGCCGTTGCCGCTGACGCCGTTGCGGCCCAGCCACTGGCTCAGCATGTCCCACTGCTTCTGGGCGGCGAACATCAGGTCCGCGCAGCCGGTTTCCTTGGACGTCGCGTTGCCCGTGCCCCAGGAGTCCGAGGACTTCGTGAACACGGTGCCGGTGCTGTAGTCGGCGCAGCTCAGACCGGGCCGGTTCGGGTCGCGCAGCGAGTACGAGCCGCCCGAGGCGGTGGTGTCGATGGTGAGCGGGTTCGGGCCGTTCCACTTGCTGGTGGCGCTGCCGGCGACGACCTCGTCGTGGCGGTCGACGACCTTGCCGGTGCGGGCGTCCACGAACACGTGCAGCTTGCTGGGCGCGGTCTTGGTGCTGCCGGAGAGGACGGTCTCCCAGGCGAGGACCTGCTTGTCGTCCTTGATCTTGACGACGAGCCGGCTGCCCTGCACCTCGTCGACCTTGGCCAGCTCCGCACGCGAGACGGCCTCCGCCGCCTTCGCGGTGACCGAGGGGGTGGTCGCCACGTCGATCGCGGTGGCGGAGGCCGACTGGACGGCGCGTACGCGGCCCTCGCCGTCGGCGAGGACCACCGCGTCGCCGCCGACGACCGGCAGGCCGCGGTAGCTGCGCTCGTAGGAGACGGAGTACAGGTCCTGCACCCAGGGGGTGACCAGGCGCCGGTCGTACTGCTGCTGGGGCGAGTTGACCAGGGTGTCGAGGCCGCTGCGGACCGCCGCGTCGGCGGCGGCGACCGCGCGCTCGGCGGACTTGGCCTGGGGGGAGGGCGCGGGGGGCTGGGCCTGTGGCGAGGCGGACGCGGCGGTGGCCAGCGTGCCGGCGAGGCCCGCCGTCAGCGCCAAGGCCGCCACGGAGGCCATCCATCTGGTGGGCTGCAAGAGTCCACTCCGATCGTGTGTGGGGGGTGCGGGTGGCTGTTCGCGCCGAGTATGGGCGTGGACATGGCGAGATTGGGACATACCTGCGCGCATAAGGTCCGCGTTATGGTGCCGTGGGGTCACGCTGCGTAAGCTGCCGGAATGCAGCTGGAGTTGAGGCATCTGCAAGCCGTGTGCCAGATAGCGGAGTCCGGCAGTCTCGGTGGCGCGGCCCGGCGGCTGGGGGTCTCCCAGCCCGCGCTCTCCGCGCAGCTGCGCAGGATCGAGCGGGTCACGGGCGGCGAGCTCTTCGTCCGCGGCCGGAGCGGGGTGGAGCCCACCCCGCTGGGCCAGTTCGTCCTGGCCAAGGCGCGCCGCGTGCTCACCGAGATGGAGACCCTCGGCGCCGAGACCCGCGCGATGGCGACCGACGCCCCGCTGCGGCTCGGCTGCATCCTGCTCGTCCTGATCGACGGACTGCTCGCGCGGACCGACCTCGTCCTGTCCGGGCGGGAGATCACCGTGGACGTGGAGCACTCGGTGACCGCGCTCGTACGGATGCTCGGCGCGGGCCGGTACGACGTCGTCCTGTACGGCGAGGTCAACGACCACGAGGTCGCCCTGCCCCAGGGCACCCTGGCCCGGACCCTGGTGCCCAAGGAGCCCTTCTGCATCCGGATGTCCACCCGGCACCCGCTGGCGGGGCGCGAGGTCCTGGACCTCGCCGAACTGGCCGGCGAGCAGTGGATGACCCTGGTGGAGGACGACGACGGCGGTCCCGAGGCGCTGGTCGAGGCCTGCGCGAAGGCCGGCTTCGCCCCGTCCCTGCGCCACCGGATCACCGACCGCAAGATGCGGCACGACCTGGTGGCGGCGGGCCGCGCCATCTCCCTCACCCAGCCCACGGCCCCCGCGGTGGAGGGCACGGTGATGCGCCCGCTGCTCGGCACCCCGATCACCGGCCGCATCCGGCTCGCCTGGAACCGCTCGGCGGTCTCCGCCGCCCAGGCGGACTCCCTCTACCGCGCGGCGGCCGGCGCGTACCTGGCCAACGTGGACAACAACCCGTTCCACCGCGCGTGGTGGGACGCCCACCCGGAGGCGCACCCGGTCCTCGGATGAGCAGGTGCGGCTCTCAGGGGCCACTCAGGGGTCTCTCCGGGCCCCTCAGGGGCGCAGGTGCCCGGAGGACGGCAGCAGCCGCTCGTCGTGGACGAGGCCGGCCACGTGGTCGGACACCATGTCGAGGATCTCCGCCGCCGCGGCCGCGTCGCCGAGCACGAGGAAGTTCAGGGTCAGCCCGTCCGTCATCGCCGCCAGGTAGCGGGCCAGCACGGGCACGGGGACGCGCAGTCCGGTCCCCATGCCGCTGACCTGCTCGATCAGTTCCGCGTACGTCGCGCAGTACAGCTCGTGCTGGCGCCGCGCCAGGTGCTCGAACCCCGGCTCGCGCAGGGCGTACTGGGTGAGCTCGTACGTGAGCATGTGCTCGGCGGGGTGGGCGCGGACGTGGTCCCAGTAGGCCTGGAAGCCGGCCCGGACGGTCTCGCGGAGGGTGGTGCGCGGCAGGATCGCCTCCTTGACCACCGCCAGGTAGTGCTCGGTGATCGTCTCGATGACGGATTCGAGCAGCGCCTGCTTGGAGTCGAAGCAGTAGTGGAAGACGCTCAGCGACACGCCCGCCTCGGCGGCGATCGACCGGGTCGTCGTCCTGGGGACGCCGTCGCGGGCCATCGCGCGGATCGCGGCCTCGGTCAGCTGCCTGCGCCGCTGCGCCAACGGCATCCGTGCCATGCGGAATCGGTTCCCTTCGTACGGGCGGAGGTACGGCCGAGGCCGGGGCCTCGGGATCGGACGAGCCGATCCCGAGGGCCCCGGCCCACGGGCGCCGCTTCGGGCGTCAGCTGCTGTACACGCCGACTTCGTGCAGGGAGTAGCCCCACTGCGTGCCGCGCCCCGCTCCGTGGACGCGTACGTACCGGGCCGGGACCCCGGCGAACCGCGCCGTGTCCAGGCCGCCGTCGCCGGTGGTCGTGGACCACACGGTCTGCCAGTTCACGTCGTCCGTGGACACCTCGATCCGGTACGACTTCCCGTACGCGCGCTCCCAGTCGAGGGTGACGCGCTTGACGAGGCCGGGGGAGCCGAGGTCGATCCGCAGCCACTGGTCGTCGTTCCAGTCACTGGCCCAGCGGGTGCCCGTGTCCCCGTCCACGGCCCGGCCGGGCGCGTAGCTGACGAACGGGTTCCACTCGGCGGAGCTGGCCGAGGCGGGCGCGCCCGCGGCGAGGTTGACGCCGGCCTTGTGCTGCTCGGACGCCCCCCAGGTGCGCAGGTAGGACTCGGCGCCCTTGAAGAGGTCGTCCACGACGCCCTGGCCGCCGACGAGCCGGATGTCCTCGATCCAGTCGGGGACGAGGCCGTAGTGCGCGGCGCCGTCGGTGTTGAGGTCCCAGGTGCGCTGCCCGGTGGTCTGCTTGTCGATGACGGAGCCGCCGTCGGTGCTGCGGAACGGGTACTTCACCGGGTTCGGGGTGTCGGCGCCGCGCGGGCCCGGCCAGCCGCCGACCCCGTTCATGTCGGTGCCGTACCCGTAGCCGACCTGGTACTTGTCGCGCAGCGCCTTCGTACGGGCGGCCTCGCCGCTGAACCCCTCGGCGCCGTTCATGTACTGGGCGGCGAACCCGCCCAGCTTGTAGAGGCGTTCGGTCCAGCCCAGGTCCATCCAGCTGTGCGAGGAGATCACGCCCGGGTAGGACTCGGACTCGAGGATGTCGAAGGCCCGGCCTGCCGCCTTGACGCTCATGTGGTCGACTTCGAGCATCATCTTGCGTTTCATCATGCCGCGCACGGCGTACTCGCCGAGGTCGGTGAGACCGCGCGAGTTGCACTGCGCGTCAGCCGCGTACGAGGGGACCGCCACGCCCGCCGGCAGCTCCTTCTGCGCCGAGGGCGCCGGTGCCAGGCCGATCGGGTTGTCGTGCTGCGGGCCGGTGCACTGCTCGGTCTTCCAGAAGGTGCCGGTGGACAGGAACTGCCCGACGTTGATCGCCGTGCCCAGGGCGCCCTCGTCGAAGCGGACCCCGCACAGGGCGTTGTCGAACTTGTGGCAGAGGAACATGCTGCGGACGCCGAGCCGGTACAGCTCGTCGAGGCCGCGGTCGATGTCCTGCTTGCTGCACTGGGAGACGTCCAGGATCTGCTTGCAGCCGAACGGCTCGGAGGTCTCCACGCCCAGGACCACGGCCAGCTTGCCCTGCTGGATGACGTCGCGGGCCTGCGCGGAGTCGGTGACGATCCGGAACCAGCCTTTGCCCGGGCCGCCGTACATCTTGTCGATGAAGGCCTGCATGTCGTAGGTCTTCTGCGCCTCCAGGCGGATGGCGGTCATCTCGTCGCAGCTGCGGTCCTTGAAGAAGTAGACCGAGCAGATCACCCCGTTGGTGACGAGGTCGTTGACGAGGACGCGCTGGCCGCCGCGCCAGGCGCGCTCGATCCAGGCGTAGTAGTTCTGCTGGTGGGTGAGGGAGTCGTGGGCGGGCCAGTCCTTGAACGTCGGCCAGCCGTTGGGGTCGTGCTTGCCGTCCCCGCCCTTGGTGATGAAGTCGAAGATCGCGAGGGAGCCGTCGGGGTAGTGCTCGGGGCAGTCTTTGAGGGCGTCGGCCACCCCCAGGTCGGAGAACGCCTTGCCGCAGATGAGCCGGCCGCCGAAACCCTCGTTGGACATGATGTGGTCGTGGGCGTCGACGAAGCCCCGGACCCGCCCCTGGGCGTCGGTGCCCTTGAACGGCTCGCCCGTGACGTTGATCTGGGAATCGGGCGTGGGGCGCGCGGTCGGGTTCCACCAGCCGGCATCGCCCTCGGCTGCCGCGCCGGGCGCGGGGCCGAGGGCCATGGCCACCATGGCGAGGAGAAGGGCGAGCAGCGCGAGGGGCCTGCGCCTTCGGTGCGGGACTCGGGTCATGGTCATCACTCACGTCATCGGTCGGCGGATGGCGCGGTCGAGGACGCAGACCGTCTGAGGGAGCCGGCTGATCGTCGTGTCCCGCGCAGGCGTTGCGACGAGAATGGCTACCGGCGGTAACAGAGTCAAGAGTCCGGGACGGTTGACCTGATGGGATGTCAGGTGCCGGGCGGGCGTGACCCGAAAGGCGCGGCCTACTCGGCGCCCTCGTCGAGGACGGCCGCGACGCCCTGCGCGAGGCAGGGGATCCGGTGCGCCGGGATGCCCGCGATGTTGATCCGCCCGGCGGTCGTCCCGTAGATGGCGAACCGGTTGCGCAGCCGCAGCATCTGGCGCGCGGTGAGCGGCAGCATCGAGAACATCCCCTTCTGCCGCGCCAGCACGTCCGCCTGCGCGTCCCGGCCCAGCGCGGTCAGCTCCGCGGTCAGCCCGCGCCGGTTGTCCTCGATCCGGGCCCGCATCCCGTCCAGCTCGGCGCGCCACAGCCCTCGCAGCCCGTCGTCCTCCAGGATCGCGGTCACCACCGCGGCGCCGTGCTCCGGCGGCATCGAGTAGAGGGTGCGGGCCGCGTTCTGCAGCGCCGTCTCCACGTGCCGCAGCGACTGCCGCGAGGCGCCGAGTACGACGGCGCAGCCGGTCCGGTCGCTGTACAGCCCGAAGTTCTTCGAACAGCTGATGGCGACGAGCATCTCCGGCACCCGTTCCGCGAGCAGCCGGGTGGCCGCGAGGTCGGCCTCCAGGCCGTCGCCGAGCCCGTGGTACGCGAGGTCCACGAACGGCACCCAGCCGCGCTCGGCCGCGAGATCGGCCACGGCCTCCCAGGCCCGCGCGGACGGGTCGACCCCGGTCGGGTTGTGGCAGCAGCCCTGGAGCAGCACGACGTCGTCCCGCCGCGCCCCGCCGAGGTCGCGCAGCATCCCCGCCGTGTCGAAGCGGCCCTCGGCGTCGAGCCAGCCGTACGTCCGCACGGTCAGCCCGGCGGCCTCCAGGATGGGCCGGTGGTTGACGTACGCGGGGTCGCTGATCCACACCGTCGTGCCCGGCCGGGTCCGGCAGATCAGATCGGCCAGCAGCCGCAGCGCGCCGCTGCCCGCGACGGTCTGGACGGCCACGGCCCGCTCGGCCGCGCCGCCGGAGCCCAGGACCAGCGACAGCATCGCCCGGTTGAAGGCGGCGTTGCCGGACAGCCCCCGGTACTCCTTGGAGACGGAGCGCTCCGCCAGGCGTATCTCGGCCTCGCGCACGGCCGCCATGACCGGGGTGCCGCCCGTCTGGTCGCGGTAGACGCCGAGTACGAGGTTCAGGCGCTCGGGCCGGGCGTCGGCGCCGTACGCCTCGGTGAGGTCCCACAGCGGGTCGACGGGCGGCGGGAGGAGGAGCTCAAGCATGGTCGGGAACCTCGGGCTGGGTGCGGGGGAGGGAGCGGTCGGGGGTGCGCGGGCGCCGGTTGGCGAGGGCGACGCCCGCGGTGATGAGGGGGACGCCGACGAGCACGGCCGCGGTCGGCGACTCGCCGAGCAGGGGGATGGCGAGCAGGACCACGGCGACCGGGCTGAGGCTGCCGACGGTGGAGCTGCGCTCCGCGCCGAGGCTGCGGATGGCGAAGGCGTACAGCAGGCCCGCGCACAGGCCGACCCCCAGCCCCTGCACCACCAGGAACAGGGCGATGTCGCCCCCGGCGGCCGAGGCCAGGCCGGTGGGCAGCACCCCGGTCAGGACCAGGAGCGCCATCACCGCGAACGAGGGCAGGCACAGCAGGCCGATCGATCCGACGGGATCGAGGTCCACTTCCTTCAGCCCGACCGTGTACAGGGCCCACAGCCCGCTCGCGACGAGCAGGATCCCGGCGCCGGCCAGCACCTGCGTGTTCAGCGGGACGACGTAGCGCCAGACCAGGGCGACCACGCCGACCGCGATCAGCCCGAGGCCGGCCGCCTGCGTGCCCCGGGGCGCGCCCCGGCCGCCGGCGACCATCAGCGCGGAGACGAAGAGCGGGACCATCCCGGGGACGATCGAGCCGACGAACGCCGCCGAGGTCAGCGAGCCGCCGTACATCGCGGCCAGGAAGAACGGCACCCCGGCCCCACAGGCGATCTTGAGCGCGGCTGCGGGGCGGACGGCGGCGATCCGCAGGCGCCGCCGCCACAGCGCGGGCGCCAGGACGAGCAGCGGGACGCCGAAGCGCAGCAGGGCGGCGTCGGCGGGCAGCAGGGAGGAGGAGCTCAGGGCCCGGGCGCTGAGCGCGAAGGCGGCCCAGATCAGCACGGTCACGACCAGTGCCAGCGTGCCCTTCGCCTGCGGGGACAGGCGCCGGAGGCCGGCGGCGCGGGCGGCCCGCGGGGGCGACGTCGCGGGTCCGGCATTCGTGGTGACCAAGGGGGCTCCTCCAGCCTCGGGGGCCGGATCCGGCCATGCCGCAACGCTAGGTCTTTCGCCGGGGCAGCCGATTGCCAGTTCTGCTCCTCGGACATACGTTTGGGGCAGGATCTGCCAAAGAAGAGCCGAGAAGGACCGAGAAGGACCGAGAAGGACCGAGGAGGGGCGATGGACGCAGTCGATCTGCAGATCATCCGCGAGTTGCAGGCCGACGGACGGCTGTCCAACCAGGACCTTGCCGACCGGGTACGGCTGTCCCCTTCGCCCTGTCTGCGCCGGGTGCGACGCCTGGAAGAGGCCGGTCTGATCCGCGGCTACACGGCGATGGTCGACCAGGTCGCCTTCGGTCTGCCGATCACCGTCTTCGTCCGGATCCGTCTGGACCGCCACACGAAGGAGGCGGTCGCCGTCTTCGAGGGGCACGTGGCGCTGATCGAGCACATCCAGGACTGCTACCTGATGGCCGGAAGCAGCGACTACCTGCTCCGGGTGGTGATCGAGAGCCTGGAGGCGTACGAATCCCTCGTCCGCAACCGGATTCACGCCATTCCGGGCATCGCGTCGATCGAGTCGAGCTTCGCCTTCGGCAGCGTGAAGCAGTCCCGGGTCTATCCCGGCCCCACGTGAAAATGCGAGCGGAGAACGGGCTGCTCACGGGGAAGTTTCCCGTCAGTGTTACAAGATGGTGATCTTGATCTCGTGGCCGCGTGGTATGCAGGGCCGTGGCGTAGATTTGACCCGATGGCCGGCCCACCGGGATCGACTGCATGTCGTCGTCCGAGGTTTGGGCCGGTGCGGTATACGGGGAGGGGCCATATGTTCCGCAATCAGGACGGGCGTGTCTTGAAGCGGTCGCCGAGTGCACAGGAAACGAGCGCACGGGAAAATCGTCTGCGCGACGCCCAATTGCGTTCTCACAGCCGGCGCTTGATACGCCGGCTGGCGCCACAGCTGCCGCTCAGCGTCACCACATTGTGCGAGCTGCTCGGCGAGGACCGCGGTACGCCGATCAGCCTGCTCGAATGGGATCTGCCCGCTGACGGGCCCTTCGGTGTCCTGATCTCGCGCCAGGACGAGGATGTGATCGCCTATCAGGCGAAGACCACCAAGGCCCACCAGGCGCACATCATCCTCCACGAGGTGGGGCACATCATCGCCTACGACATCGAGGGCGAGCGCCCGGCGGACATGCAGTTGCGGACGTGCTACTCGGACCGGGACGAGCGCGACGCCGAGATCATCGCCTCGACCATCATGAACCAGGCCATTTCCATGAGCCGGCGCGCGCGGCGCTACGGTCTCGACCAGCCGTGGCAGCCCTCGGTCTACAACAGCCTGGTCCTCACCGACGGGCTGACGTGAGCTCACTCAACCTGGTCGCCATCGTCACGCTTCTGGGCGGTGCGGCCTGGATGGTCCCCGCACTCGTCCAGCAGCGCTTCCGTGACCCCATGCGCCTGCACCTCTTCCTGGCACTGTTCCTCATGGGACTCGGGAACGTCTTGAGCCAGCCTCGAATCCTCGCGTGGCTCGACGGCGTCACCCTCCCCGGGTTCACCAAGATCACCTACAACGTGGCCGTGCTGACCGGTCTCTGCCTCATGGTCGCGTTCCTGCGCGAATGCCCGCTCACCCGCTGGCGTGCGCCGTGGCCGTGGGAGGTCGTCGCCTGCGCGCTCTGCCTGACCGCGATGACCGCGATGACGGTGGCCCTCCCGTCCCCCCTGCGCAACCACGTGCTGACGTCCAGGTACCTCGTCGACTGGCGGGTGCGGACCTTCTACAATTTCGGCAATTTCTACCTGCTCTTCGGGTACGCGGCCTGCGCGGTGCTCGCCGCGCGCCATGCGCGCAAGGGGCGTTCCCTGCACCGGCTTTCGCTGAGTGTCATTTCCGTCGGCCTGACCGCGCTGGCACTCTCGTGCGTATTCCGGTTCCTCTGGGTGAATCTGCCGACGCTGCGCGAGCCGGGGCGGAGGGTCACGTATGCCGATGCGTTCGGATTCGGCCAGATCGCCACGATCGTGGTGTGCGCGGGGCTGAGTCTGCCCGCGTTCGTGAGCGTGGTGCAGATCGTGCGGGAGAGGCTCGACTACCAGACCCAATTCCGCGGTCTGGAGGAGCTGTGGAACCGGCTGGTGGAAATCCACCCCGAGCTGGTTCTCGACCACCGCCGCCGCCGGCCCGGATTCCTCCTCGCGAATGCCCCGGCCGTGTACCGGCGTTACGTGGAATGCCGGGACGGCCTCACGAGGCTCGGCCCCTACCTGCAACTCGTGGCCGAGGAGAGGCCGGCGCCCGAGGCGGACGACGACCCGAGGACGTCCGCGTGTCTCGTGGACCGCGCGCTGTGCCGCTTCCTCGAACAGAACGGCCGGGACGACGGCCCGCCGACGGCGTCCGTGTTCGTACTGGCTCCCAAGCTGCGGTGCGGCGCCGGTGGGACCGACTACGAGGAGGATCTCGGCGCGCTCGTCCGGCTCTCCCTCGAACTGCGCGAGATGCGCGACCGGCGGCTGGCGGAGCCGGCGCCGATGCTTTAGGCCGTGTCTTTCGGATCAGGCCCGGCCTGATCCGAAAGACACGGCCTAGGCGTTACGCGCCGTCGCGCTCCGACGGAGGGGGCGGGGTCTGCCGCGACGCGTCCAGCACGTCCATGATCGACAGCAGCTGATCGCGCAGCTCCGGCGTGAACTGGCCCGCCCGCATCGCGATCGAGCGCACCTGCCGGTCGGCCAGGGCCGCCCATTCGTCCGGCAGCCCGGCGCCGCGCGCCGGCGGCTCCTCGTCGATGAGGGCGCTCACCGACACCGGCAGGCTCATGTTCCGGCCCTGGAAGTACGTGACGATCGCCGACAGCACGCTGACCGTGGGGTTGGTCTGGGAGCCGTTGCGCAGCGCCGTCAGATAGCTCCGCGAGATCGTCACGCCGTGCCGGGGGTCGTCCGAGATCGCCTGGGCCACCTCGGACGTCGACGGCTCGCGCAGGCGGCCCACCGCGTCCGCCGTGGCGGCGTCGGCAAACCAGGAGTTCAAGCGTTCCGCCAGCGTTGCCATGCGTCCGACCTCCGGGGGCTCTTGCGACGTGGGTTTGGTATGTGAGCACAGAGGTCTTCAGGCTCGACCGCGTTCCCATGTGCGCGCGCGCTCGCTTGTTATATCGGCGCTTGCGGAAAGTTTAACACACGTGACGTCGTCGAAGTCATGCTGCTACTATATTGGACGAGACGCCGATACAGACTTCTCTTGCCTTGTCATGTGGCGCTCGAACTGGAGGGGACATGCGCAGCGGTACTGCTTTCACTCAGGGGCTTCGCCAGGCCGTCGAGAACGGCCCGGCATGGACGGTCGAGGCCGTCCGCCAGGTGCGTTACCACGTCGTCAGCTCCGACGGCCTCTTCTCGCCGGACAACACGGCACTGCTGACCGGGTGCCCGGAGGTGCCCATGAACCGGGGGGACCGGCGGCTCGTCGTCATCGACGAGAACGTCGATCTGCTCTACGGCGCCCAGGTGCGCGCCTACTTCGCCGCCCACGGCATCGACGCGACCGTCGTGGCCCTGCGGGCCGACGAGACGGTGAAGCAGTGGGACGCCGTGTCCCGCGTCGTCGACGCGATGAACAGCTTCGGGATCGACCGCCGCCGCGAGCCGGTCATCGCCATCGGCGGCGGCGTGCTGACCGACATCGTCGGCTTCGCGGCCAGCCTCTACCGGCGCGGAACGCCGTACATCCGCATCCCCACGACGCTGATCGGCCTCGTGGACGCCGGAGTCGGGGTCAAGACCGGCGTCAACTACGAGCTCGGCAAGAACCGCCTGGGCACGTACGCCCCGGCGACGGTCACGTTCCTGGACCGGTCGTTCCTGCGCAGCCTGCCGCTGCGGCACGTCAGCAACGGCCTCGCCGAGATCCTGAAGATGGCCCTCATCCGGTCCGAGGACCTGTTCAACCTGCTGGAGAGCCATGGCGCGGCCGTACGCGCCGACCGGCTCCAGGGGACCTCCCCGGAACTGGCCACGGCCTCGAACGCGATCATCGCCGAGTCCATCCACCTCATGCTGGAGGAACTCCAGCCCAACCTGTGGGAGTCGACGCTGGAGCGCTGCGTCGACTACGGCCACACGTTCAGCCCCACCCTGGAAATGCACGCGCTCCCCGAGCTGCTGCACGGAGAAGCCGTCGTGATCGACATGGCGCTGACGACGGCTCTGGCCACCCTGCGCGGCGATGTCGGCGAGGCCCAGGCCGAGCGCGTCTACGCCGTGATCCGGGCGCTCGGCCTGCCGCTGTGGAACGACGTGCTGCACGACACGACGCTGCTGGAGGACGCCCTGCGGGACACCGTGCGCCACCGGGACGGCCAGCAGCGGCTGCCGCTGCCGATGGGCATCGGACGGCACCGCTTCGTCAACGACGTCACGCCCGCGGAACTGCGCGACGCCGCGCGGCTGCTGAGCGAGCACGCCGGAACGCGGGCCGGGGCCGCCGCGGCGCCCGTACGCGAGCGGGTCAGCGCATGACCGCGGACACGGCGGTGGTGGTCGGCGGATCGACCGGGATCGGCCGGGGCGTCGCCGACGCCTGGGCCGCCCGGGGCATCGAGACCCACGTGTTCAGCCGCAGCAGGCCGGCCGGCCCCGGCGCCGACCGGCTCGTATGGCACCGGCTCGACTTCCGCGACGCCGAGCGGGCCAGGGAGGCGCTGCGGTCCGGCCTGCCGTCCCGGGTCGGCCTGGTCTGCTACTCGGCCGTCTACTTCACCGCCCGGCGCGAGCCGTTCCTGGAGACCGACGACACCGACTGGACGGACCAGTTCGCCATCAACGTGCACGGCTTGGCGTGGACGCTGAAGGCGACCCTGCCCGCGCTGCGCGCGGCCGCACCCGGACTGTTCCTGCACATCTCCTCCGAGGTGGTCTACAACGCCGGTCCGAACCGGTCGGGCTACGCCGCCACCAAGGCCGCGGCCAGCTCGCTCGTCCAGTCGGTCACCCAGGAGACCGACCCCTCGCAGGTGCGCCTCGTCCAGGCGCTCCCCGCCGGCATGGTCGACACCCCGGGCATCCGCGCCCGCCGGTCGCAGGACTTCGACTACAGCGGCTACATGGCCCCGGCCACGTTCGCGCCGCTGGCCGCCGAACTCGCCCGGAGCCGGGGCGCGGCCGAGCACGGCGAGGCCCTCGTCGTGCACGCCGACGGCAGCTGGACGCCCGTCGGCGACGGTGCGCCGGCGTCCCAGTCGCGCCCCCTGGCCAACTCCCCCCGGTAGGAGCACCCCTTGCCACATCTGCACACGTCAGCGCTGCTGTTCGACATGGACGGCACGCTGGTCGATTCGACCGCGCTCGTCGAGTCCACCTGGGCCGGCTTCTGCGCCCGGCACGGACTGGCCCTGCCGGACGTACTCGCCTACGCGCACGGCCGCCCCACCCGGGAAACGGTGGGCCGCTTCCTCCCCGATCCGGAGCTCGCGGCCGCGGAGACCCGGCGGCTCGTCGCCCACGAGGAGTCGGAGACCACCGGGATCACCGCGATACCGGGCGCGGCCGAGCTCCTCGCCGCCCTGCCGCCGGACGCCTGGGCCGTCGTGACCTCGGCCGGCCGCAGGCTCGCCGAGGTGAGGCTCGCCGCCGCCGGACTGCCGCTGCCGGAGGTCATGGTGACCGCGGACGACGTGGTCCACGGCAAGCCCCACCCCGAGGGCTACCTGCGGGCCGCCGCCGCGCTGGGGGTCGAACCGGCCGCCACGGTCGTGTTCGAGGACTCCGGCGCCGGTGTCCTGGCGGGGCTGGAGAGCGGCGCGCGCACCGTCGTCATCGGAGGCCTGGCCACGTACGACGACGCGGCCGAACGGTACGCCGACTTCAGCGGGTTCCGGGTCACCGGGCCGGAGGCCGGGGCGGACTCCGGGGCCGGGTCCTCGTCCGGGGCGGCAGGCGTCGTCCTGACCGTTCCCGAGCCGGTCACCGCCCGTACGGGGGGCGCGCGGTGATCGACACCCCTGCGGTGCCCCGTACGCGAAGCGTCGCCGCGGCCACGCTCGCGGCGGACGTCGGCGGCACCTGGACGCGGCTGCGGGTCGGCGGAGCGCAGGCGCCCGTGGAGCGGCTGCGCTCACCCAGCAGGCTCAACCAGCCGGGCCGGTCCGTCGCCGAACTGCGGGAGGACATGCTCGGCCTGCTCTGCCGGGCGGCGCCCCCCGGCGCCCGGGCGGCGCTCTCCTTCGGCGCCGCCATCGACCACCTCACCGGCACGGTGTACGGATCGGCGCCCTTGTGGGGAGCGGAGGCCGCACCGTACGACCTCGCGGCGGCGCTGCGCCGGCGCCGTCCCGACGTCACCTGGAACCTGGTCAACGACGTCACCGCCGCCCTCGCGGACTTCGCCGCCGGGCACGCCGGGCCCGGCACCCGGCGCATCGGCTACCTGACCATCAGCAGCGGCATCGCGCTGCGCGTCGCCGACTGGGACCGCAAGCGCATTCCGGTCGACGACCGGGGCCTACAGGGCGAGATCGGCCATCTCCCGGCCATGGTCACGGGTTCCGTGCCCGAGCGCTCGGATCTGCCGTGCGCCTGCGGAGCACCCGGCCACCTCGCCTCGATCGCCTCCGGTCCCGGCATCGCCCGACTCGCCGAACGGCTGGGCCTCGTCGCGGGTTCCGAACTCCCCGCCTGGCTCCCCGAGGCGCTCGCGGCAGCGGATCCCGGCGCGCGGCGGCTGCTCGAACTGTGCGTCGAACCGGTCGCGAACATGCTCCGCACCCTGTGGTGCCTCGACCCGCACCTCGACCTGCTGGGGCTGGGCGGGGGAGTGGTCGAGGGGCTCGGCCTCCCCTACGCCGAGGAGCTGCGCCGGCAGCTCGCCGCCCCGACCTCCTACGCCGACCGCGGCCGGGAGGCGGGGTGGCTCGCCGACCGGCTGGTGTTCTGCGGCCCCGGCGCGGTCGACGCGCTGCGGGGCGCGGAACGCATCGGCGCGTGGCTGCCGGGGATCGTCCCGTGAGCGCGGCCACCCACCGCGTGCTGCGGCGCCTGGCCCCGGACGCCCGGGGCCGCACCCGCGTCGAGGTAGCCGAGACGGCGACCCCGCGCCTCGCACCGGGTGACGCACTGCTGGCTCCGGTCGTCGCCGGGATCTGCGGCACCGACTGGCAGATCCTGCGCGGGCTGCGGCCCGATGCGAGCCCCGTCCTGGGACACGAAGGCGTGGCCCGCCTGCTGGAGCCGGGGGATTCCGGACTGCCGGCGGGCTCGCTGGTGACCGTGAACCCCACCCACCCCGACGACCCCTCGTTCCTGCTGGGGCACAACCTGCCGGGCCTGTGGGCCGAACGCACCCGCATCCCCGCAACCGCCGTACGCGCGGGACTGGTGCTGCCGGTACCGGACGGCGCGGACCGGCCGCGGGTGGCGGCACTGGCCGAGCCGCTGGCCTCCGTCCTGTACGGCCTGCGCACGGCCCTCCGTACGACCAGCCCCGCAGCCCTGGTGGTCTGGGGCGACGGGACGGTCGGACGGCTGGCCCGCGATGCCTGGCAGCGCGAACTCCCCGGGCTGCCCACGCTCCTGGTGGGCCACGGCCCCGAGGCCGTCCACCCCCGGGATCCGGGCCTGCCGCAGGCGCTCGCGGCGCTGCCCTCACCGGTCGCCGCGGTGATCGCCACGCCGCGCACCGGGACGCGGGAGGCGCTGTCCGCCGTGGACCTCCACGTACAGGGCACGCTGCTGGTCGACGTGCACGCGGGCCTGCCCTCCGGCCGCATCCCCCTGTCCGCGGGCGGCATCGACGTCGCGGCCCTGCGCGCGGACAACTGCGGGGGCAGGCCGTGGCCGCCGCGGGTGCACCGCTTCGAGCGGCCGGCCGGACCCCTGCTGCTCCACGGCCACCGCGGGGTGTCGGGGGAGCACCTGCGGCAGGCGGTCGGCCTCCTCATGGCGCGGGACGGCGAGGAACCCCCGGGGGCGCACGTCCTGACCCACGAGGTGGACCTGGCGGGCGCGGCCGACCTCGTCAACTCGGTGCTGGCTTCGGACGGCCGGGTCGCCGACGGGCGGCGGGTGCTCAAGGCCGCCATCCGGATCGGCGGACGGCTGTGACGGCTGTGACGGCCGTGGCGGCCGCCACCACCGGGCTCGCGGTCGCCGCGCCGCAGTGGCGGATCAGCACCGACCGGCGGGCAGCGGCACGCACGGCCCTGGCGGCCGGATCCGACCTGCTGCACCTCGACTTCGGAGGGGCCCACCGCGGGCCCCTGCTCAGCGAACCCGCCGAACTGCGCGCGGCCGAGGCGATCGCCGCGGACATCCCGGTCCCCGTCCTCGCGGTCAACCACGTCAACGACATCGGACTGGCGGACGAGCGGGGAACCGCCGATCCGGCGGCGCTCGCCGTACTGGAGCGGGCCCTGGACTGCGCACTGCGCGTGGGGGCGCAGGTGCTCCACGTCCCGGGCTTCCGGCGGAGCCTGCCGAGGACCGAGCGGCTGAGGGCCGGTACGGCCGACGCGCTGCGGATCCTGGGCGAGCGCGTCGCGGAGGCGGGCCTCACGCTCGCGTACGAGTCGCCCCTCGGCCCCCGCGCATCGCTCGCCCTCGCCCGCGCGGTGGACCACCCGGCGCTGCGCCTGGTGCTGGACACCGGAAACCTCGAGGAGGCCGGGGAGGACCCCCTGGCCTTCGCCCGCGAGGTCGCGGCGCACGGGCTGCTCCTGCCGGACCTGCACGTGAAGGACCCGGCCCCCGCGCACGGACCCGCCCCCGCGCACGGACCCGCCC
>NZ_LGDB01000059.1:0-3704 GCF_001279655.1 Streptomyces sp. WM6372
CGGCCCGTACAACACCCGCACCACCGTGCCCGGACACGCCTCCACCACCCGCCGCACCGCCACCGGCGACACCACATCACCACCCGTCAACACCTCACGCAGGTGGGCGAGGCATGTCGGGGTCTCCTCGGCTATGACGCGGAACAGTCCCGCTGTCAGTACGACGCCGGTGATGTCATGCACCTTGATCAGCTGTTCCAGGGACGGGGCGTCCAGATTTCCCGGAGGAGCCACGACGATGGTTCCGCCGGAGAGAAGAGGCGCCCACAGCTCGAACGTCGAGGCGTCGAATGCGTACGGCGAGTGGAAGAGGACACGCTCGTGGTTGTCCGTCTCCCAGCAGCGGTCCAGCACGAGGTCCGCCACGCCGCGGTGGGTGGCGGCCACGCCCTTGGGCTCACCGGTCGACCCGGACGTATACATGACGTAGGCGAGGCCGTCCGCCCCCTGTGCACCGGCCGGCTTCACCGGTCCCGTCTCGGCGGCCGTGCCGAGGACTTCATCGGCCCAGACGACCTCTGCCGTCCCTGCGAACTCGGCGGCTTCCGTCGGGCGGTCCGTCACCAGCAGTTCGGCGGCGCAGTCCGCCATGACCAGTCGGCGCCGGCTCGGGGGGTGACCTTCGTGCAGCGGTACGTAGTGGGCGCCGGTCTTCAGTACGGCCAGCAGCGTGGTCACCAGGTCCGCGGACCGCTCCATCCACAGACCGACCGCCTGCTCGGGTCCGGCGCCCTTGGCGGCCAGATGGCGCGCCAGTCGATCCGCACGCTCGTTCAGTTGCGCGTACGTGAGCTCCAGCCCGTCGCTGACCACCGCTGTCGCGTCCGGGGTCCGTGCGACATGGGCTTCGAACCGCTCCGTGAGCGTCGCCCCGGACCGTTCTCGCGCGGTGTCGTTCCAGGCGCGCAGAACCTTCTCGCGTTCGTCCGTCACGAGGACGTCGAACTGCCGGACGGGAGCGTCAGGGGCCGTGGCGACGGCGTCGAGGAGCTGGACCAGTCGCCGGGCCAGGTGTTCGACGGTAGCCGCGTCGAAGAGGTCGGTGCGGTAGTCCAGACGTCCTTCGAGTCCTGCGGGCGTGCTGTCGGTGTGGGTCTCGCCAAGGCTCACGGACAGATCGAACTTCGCGACCGTCCCCTCCATCGGCTCCGGCCGTACGGCCAGATCAGGCAGTTCGGGTCCGGAGTCGGCCGTCGAACCTGCCGTGGCACTGCGGATGGTCGCGAGGAGCGGTGCATGGTGCTGCACGGCGAGCATGACTTGGAAGAGCGGGTGGCGGGCCATGGAGCGCGCCGGGTTGAGGATCTCCACCAGCCGCTCGAACGGCACGTCCTGATGGGAGTACGCTGCCAGGTCGGCTTCCCGGACCCGCTCCACGACCTGCCGGAACGTCGGATCACCCGAGACGTCGGTCCGCAGGACCAGCGTGTTCACGAAGAACCCGACCATCTCATCGAGCGCATCGTCGGTACGGCCCGCGATCGGCGTCCCGATCGGGATGTCCTGCCCGGCGCCCATCTTCGAGAGCAGGACGGCCAACGCGGCCTGCACGGTCATGAACATGCTCGCACCGCAGGCGCGGGACAGCTCCAGCAGACGGGCATGCGTTTCCGCGGAGACCCGTACACCGACCGAGGCGCCCTCATGGGAGGCAACGGCGGGACGCGGGTGGTCGACCGGCAGTTCGAGCTGCTCGGGCAGCCCGGCCAGGGCCTGCTTCCAGTAGCCCTCCTGCGAGGCGATCATGCTGTCCGGGTCGTTCTCGTCGCCCAGGATCTCGCGCTGCCACAGCGTGTAGTCGGCGTACTGCACCGGGAGTTCGCCCCACGCCGGGGGTTCGCCCTTGCAGCGGGCCACGTACGCGAGGGACAGGTCCCTCACCAGAGGGCCCATCGACCATGCGTCGCCGGCGATGTGATGCACCACCACGACCAGAACGCACTCGTCCGGGGCGGACCGGAGCACCCGGACCCGCCACGGCAGGTCCCGTTCCAGATCGAAGCCGGCGGTCACCACGGCTGAGACTGCGGCTGCCATCCGGGCCTCGGAGACCTGCTCGACGGCGCATGCCGGAACCCCTTCGGCACCTGCCAGGACTTCCTGCCGCGGCTCGCCGTCGACCTGCGGGAACACGGTCCGCAGGCTCTCGTGCCGCCCGGCGACGTCCGCGAGCGCGGCCCGCAGCGCCTGCACGTCCAGCGTGCCGGTCAGGCGGAGTGCAAGGGGGATGTTGTATGTGGCGGAGACGCCTTCGAGCTGGCCCAGGAACCACAGGCGGCGCTGGGCGAACGACACCGGAAGGACCTCCGGCCGTGTGCGCCGTTCCAGCGGCGTCCGGACACGACCGCCCTCATCGAGCCGGTCCACGAGGGCGGCGACGGTCGGAGCCTCGAACAGGGCCCGGATGCTCACTTCGACGCCGAGGACGGTCCGGATCCGGCTCACGAGGCGGGTCGCCAGCAGCGAATGCCCGCCCAGCTCGAAGAAGCCGTCATCGATCGACACCGACTCCACACCCAGGACCTCGGCGAAGAGCCCGCACAGGATCTCCTCGCGCGGGGTCCGCGGCCCGCGCCCCTCGGTGGCCACGACGTACTCCGGCGCCGGCAGAGCTCGCCGGTCCAGCTTCCCGTTCGGCGTCAACGGCAGGGCGTCGACCACGACGAACGCCGACGGCACCATGTACTCCGGCACGTGCTCGGACACGTACTGACGCAGCAGGGACGTGTCCGGATCGGCCGGTGCCTCTTCGCCCGAGGCAGCCACGACGTAAGCGACGAGGCGCTTGTCACCGGGCTGGTCCTCCCGCACGACGACCGCGACTCGACCCACCGATTCGTGTCCGGCCAGGACGGCCTCGATCTCGCCCAGCTCGATACGGAAACCCCGCACCTTCACCTGAGCATCCACGCGCCCCACGAACTCCAAAACCCCGTCCGCAGACCACCGCACCACATCACCGGTCCGATACATCCGCGAACCCGCCACCACCGCGAACGGATCCGCAACAAACCGCTCCGCGGTCAGTCCTGCACGGCCCAAATAGCCCCGGGCCAACTGCGCACCCGCGATATACAACTCACCCGCCACACCCACCGGCACCGGAGACCCGGCACCGGAGACAGACCCGCATCCAGCACATACACCCGGGTATTGGCAAACGCATCACCGATCGCCGGCGGCAACACACCACCAGACCCACCACCCACCACACACGACGTCGCCCACACCGTCGCCTCCGTCGGCCCGTACAGGTTCACCACCTCACGACCCAACCCACACATACCCTCCGCCAACACCGAAGGCAGCGCCTCACCACCCACCAGCATCCGCAGACCCCGCACAGACCCCGGAACCTCCGCCACCAACGCCTGCCACAACGACGGAGTCGCCTGCATCACCGACACACCCGACCCACGCACCAGCCCACCCAGCACGAACGGATCCCGAACCTCCTCCCGACCCGCAACCACCACACACGCACCACTGACCAACGGCAAATACAACTCCAACGCCGCGATATCAAACGCAACCGTCGTCACCGCCAACAACCGGTCAGACGAATCCAACCCACACCGCAAACCCACCGCCGCCAGAAAACTCACCAACGCCACATGCGAAACCACCACACCCTTCGGCCGCCCCGTCGAACCCGACGTATAAATCACATACGCCGGATGCGCAGGCAACACCGAAGACAGACG
>NZ_LGDB01000060.1:0-3067 GCF_001279655.1 Streptomyces sp. WM6372
GGGCTACTTTGGGATGGCTGGACCTGGGCGACGCGTGGCAGGAGGCCGGCATGTCTACACGGTTGCGCAAGGCGGCGGTGGGGGTGGCCGCGGTGGGGCTCGTGGTGGTGCCGCTCGGGGTGGGGGCCGGGTACGCGCTCGATACGTCGGCCGGGACGGTCGTGTCGGCTTCGGCGCCCGTTGCCGACGATACGGAGTTTCCCCAGCTCACGCCCGCCGTGGCAGGGCAGTTGGACGATGCCGTGCGGAAGGTGATGAACGAGGCCAAGGTGCCCGGGGTGATGGTGTCGCTCTCGGCCCCCGGCAAGGGCTCGTACGTACGGACCTTCGGCGTCGCCGACAAGACCACCGGCGCGCCGATCCGTACGGACATGAACATGCGCATCGGCAGCGTGACCAAGACCTTCACCGTGACCGCCCTGCTCCAGCTGGTCGACCAGGGCAAGGTCGGGCTGGACGACCCCATCGGCAGGTACGTGGCCGGGGTGCCCAACGGGGACCGGATCACGCTGCGTCAGCTCGCCGACATGCGGAGCGGGCTGTTCAACTACTCCGAGGACGAAGGCTTCTTCAAGGCCCTCACGAGCGATCCCCGACGGCCCTTCACCCCGCAGGAGCTGCTCGCGTACTCCTTCAAGCACCCGGTGCTGTTCGCGCCCGGCGCCAAGTTCTCCTACTGCAACACCAACCTGATCCTGCTGGGGCTGGTGGTCGAGAAGCAGAGCGGGCAGCGGCTCAACGACTACATCAACCAGAAGGTCGTCCGCCCGGCCGGGCTGCGCCACACGCTCTTCCCCGTCGGCGCGGAGTTCCCCAGTCCGCACTCGCAGGGCTACACGGACCAGACCGCCTCCGGGAAGACCGAGGACGCGGCCGACTGGAACCCCTCCTGGGGCTGGGCCGCCGGAGCGATGATCTCCGATCTCGAAGACCTGAAGACCTGGACGAAGGTCATGGCCACGGGCACGCTGCTGAAGCCCGCCACCCAGGCCGAACGCCTGAAGGTCGTCGAGGCGCTCCCCGGCACCGGCTACGGCCTGGGCATCTTCAACGTCCAGGGCTGGATCGGCCACAACGGGTCACTGCCCGGCTATCAGGCGCTGGCCGTCTACCTGCCGGAGGCGAAGGCCACGCTCGCGGTGATGCTGAACACGGACATCGCGTACGAGGGAGCCGAGCCCAGCACCCTGTTCGGTGAGGCGATCACCAAGGTCGTCACCCCTGACCACGTCTTCACGCTGCCCGCCCAGTCCGTTACCGCACACTGAGGGAATGAGCGATCAAGGTGTGGTGCTGCGCGTCGCCGGTCACGGCGATCTCGACGTGGCGGGCGGGCTGTTCCGGGGCTACCTCGACTTCTACGAGGTGAAGGTCGAGGACCCGGACGCGCCCCGGGCGTACCTCGCGGAGCGGATCCGGGGCGGCGAGTCGCTGGTGCTGCTCGCGGACGTGACGGGAGCCGGCACGGTCGGCTTCGCGCAGGTCTACCGGACCTTCTCCTCGCTCGCCCTGCGGCCGATGTGGATCCTGAGCGACCTGTACGTCGACCCCTCCGGCCGCCGCACCGGCGCCGGGCGGGCGCTGCTGCGCGAGGTGCTGCGCCGGGCGCGGGAGGCGGGGGTGTCCGGGGTGCAGCTGGAGACGGCGTACGACAACCACGTCGCGCAGGCGCTGTACGAGGCGGAGGGCTTCGAGCGCGAGGAGTTCCACGTCTACTTCCACGGACCGGACGCCTCCGGAGCGGACGTGCCGGTGGGGTGAGGGTGGTCGGGCCGTTCTACTTCGCCTCCGCGTAGCACCGCACGATCGCCGTCGTGAACGGGAAGCGGACCGGGGTGTCGCCGAAGGCGATGCGGCCGGCGCGGTCGCCGGCGGTGCGGATCGCCTCGGCCACCGCCTCGGCCTCCTCGGCCGGGCAGTGCACGATCACCTCGTCGTGCTGGAAGAACACCAGCTCGGCGCGCATCCCCGCGCCGGCGATGGCCTGGCGCAGGGCCGCGAGGAGCAGCAGGGCCCAGTCGGCGGCGCTGCCCTGGACGACGAAGTTGCGGGTGAACCGGCCGCGGGCCCGGGTGTTGGTGGAGGCGTAGCTCGGCGTCCAGCCCTCCTCCCGGTCCTGCGGCACGCCGGCTTCGCCGTCCTCGTCGCCGCCGGCCGGCGGCGGGCAGGTCCTGCCCAGCCAGGTCCGTACGAGGCGGCCCTCTTCGCCAGCCCTGGCGGCGTCGTCCACGTACGCCACGGCCTGCGGGAAGCGGCGGCGCAGCGCGGCCAGGTTCTTCAGGCCGTCGCCGGAGGTCTGGCCGTACACGGCGCCGAGGACGGCCAGTTTGGCCATGTCCCGGTCGCCGGAGAAGCCCTGGCGGGAGATGACCGTGTAGAGGTCCTCGGGGCGCCCGGCCACCTCCATGAAGGCCGGGTCGCGGGAGATCGCGGCCAGGACGCGGGGCTCCATCTGGTCGGCGTCGGCGACGACGAGCCGCCAGCCGGGGTCCGCGACGACGGCTCTCCGGATCACCTTCGGGATCTGCAGGGCGCCGCCGCCGTTGGTGACCCAGCGGCCGGTGAGGGTGCCGCCGGGGACGAACTCGGGGCGGAAGCGGCCGTCGCGCACCCAGTCCTGGAGCCAGCTCCAGCCGTGGGCCGTGTAGATCCGGTACAGCTTCTTGTACGCGAGCAGGGGCTCGACGGCGGGGTGGTCGAGCTCCTGGATCTCCCAGCGGCGGGTGGACTTGAGCCGGATCCCGGCCTCGGCGAAGGCCTTGATGACGTCGTTCGGGAGGTCGGGGCGCACGCGGCGGCCGAACGCGGCGGAGATCTCGTCGGCCAGCTCGGCGAGGCGGCGGGGTTCGCCGCCTCCGGCGTAGCGCTCGCCGAGGAGCTCGGTGAGCAGCGCGCGGTGGACGTCGGCGCGCCAGGGGAGGCCGGCGCGCTGCATTTCGGCGGCGATGAGGAAGGCGGCCGACTCGGAGGTGGTGAGCAGGCGCATGCGGTCGGGGTGGGCGGTGGCGGCGGTGCGGTTCGCCTGGTCGCGGTAGATGGCGACGAGGGCGTCGAGGGGGAGGGGGGT
>NZ_LGDB01000061.1:0-2814 GCF_001279655.1 Streptomyces sp. WM6372
CAGCGCGTCCTCCAGCCGCTTCAGCACCACCACGCCGACGCCCGAGCCGAAGACCGTGCCCCGCGCATCCGCGTCGAACGGGCGGACATGCCCGTCCGGTGAAAGGAAGGCCCCCTCCTGGTAGGGGTAGCCGGTGTTCTCCTGCACCTTGTAGGAGACCGCCCCGGACAGGGCCATGTCGCACTCGTAGTTGAGCAGGCTCTGACAGGCGGAGTGGAGCGCCACCAGCGAGCTGGAGCAGGCGGTCTGGACCGGGAAGCTCGGCCCCCGCAGGTCGAGCTTGTACGACACCCGGCTCGTCAGGAAGGCGAGCTCGAAGCCCAGGCCGACGTTCTCGCCCTTGATCGCCTCGCCCTGCTCCAGATTGCTGAGGATGTTCCCCAGATAGGCGGTGGTACTGGCACCACCGAACACGCCGATGCTGCCCTCGTACCGGGCGGCGTCGTAGCCGGAGTGCTCCAGCGCATGCCAGGAGGTCTCCAGGAAGAGCCGGTGCTGCGGGTCCATGATCTTCGCCTCGCGGGCGGTGTACCCGAAGAACTCCGCATCGAACAGGCCCATGCCTTCGAACTTGGGCACGGCCTTGACGTAGTGGGGGCTGCCGTAGACCTCGGCCGGCACCCCGGACGCCGCCAGTTCCTCGTCGGTGAGCGGAAGGATCGACTCCACACCGTCACGCAGGTTCGACCAGAACTGCTCCAGGTCCCCCGCGCCGGGGAAACGCCCCGCCATCCCGACGATCGCGACACCGTCCCGCTCCGGGAGGTCCGTGAACTCAGTGGTCATCATTCGCCCCTTGCCGTCCGGCGCCGTTGCTGCTGGCGCCGGCGCTGCTGCATCTTGTCTCTACGTTCCTCAAGCGTCTTGAGGCTGTTCCGCGGTGTCTGCTCCACGGGCTTCTCCGCCACGGCGGCCAGGTGCGACACCGTCAGCCCCTCGTACAGGTCGCCGAGGGCGAGCTTCGCGCCGAGCCGGGTGTTGACGGTGCTCACCACCTGGATCGCGATCAGGGAGTTCCCGCCCAGATCGAAGAAGCTGTCCTGGATGCCGACCTTCTCGATGCCCAGCAACTCCTGCCAGACCTCGCAGATCGTGCGCTCGGCGTCGGTGCGCGGCGCCACGAACTCGGTCAGGATGTCGGGGCGCTCGTGCACGGCGCCGCGAGGCTCCGAAACGGTGTCCTGCTCCAGCGAGAAGGCGTTCTCGAAGAGCGCCGACAGCTCGGCCGGCGACACGACGACCTGCGGTTCCGACACCCCCGCCAGGATGGTGTCGAGGGCCCGCAGCCCCTCGGAGGGGGACATGGCACGCTGGTCCATCTGATCGGCGAAGGCGGTCGCGGCGTCGGCCGCCATGCCGACCTCGCGCCAGGGGCCCCAGTCGATCGCGATCACCCGCCGGGTGCGGCCGCGGTCCTGGGCGAAGGCGTCGAGGAAGCAGTTGGCGGCGCAGTAGTCGACCTGGCCGGCACTGCCCATGTTCGCGCCGTTCGATCCGAACAGGACCAGGAAGTCCAGCTCCTGCCCTGCCAGCGCCCCCTCCAGCACCAGGGTCCCGCGCACCTTCGGGAGCAGGACCTCCGCTGCCGCCCGGAGGTCCTTGAGCTGGATCAGGCCGCCACTGGGGACACCCGCCATGTGGAAGGCTCCGTTGATGCCGCCCCAGCGCCCGACGGTCTGCCGGACGGCCTCGTCCATCGCCGCCCGGTCGCTCACGTCGGCCTGGCACACGAGGAGCTCCGCTCCCGCGTCGCGGAGGCGCACCAGCTCGCGTACGACGTTGGACAGCCGGCTCCTTCCGGGATTGCGGGCGAGCCACTCGTCCCACTCCGCGGCGTCGGGCAGCCCGGTGCGCGAGGTGAGTGCGATCCGTGCCCCGGCCGCCGCGAGGTGGCCGGCGAGGGCCAGCCCCAGGCCGCCGGTGCCGCCGGTGACCAGGTAGACGCCGCCCTTGCGCACCACCGGCGACCGGTCGCCGCGCGGCAGCCGCTGCTGCACGAAGTGCTGGGACCAGCGGTGGCCGCCGCGGTGCGCCACCGTCTCCGGTCCCCGCTCCGGCTCGGCGGCCAGCTCGGCCATCAGGCGGACCAGCTCCCGCTCGGTGAGAGCGGCGCCGTAGTCGAGGTCGACGCTGCGGCAGGCGGTGCCCGGCAACTCCCGGGGCAGCACACGGCACGGGCCCAGCAGGGTGGCCTTCAGCGGCGAGAGCACCTCGGCGCCGGTGATGCTGTGCAGGCCGTTGCTGAGCACCCAGATCCGGCGCGGCTCGCTGTCCGCATGCCGGGTCAGGGCCTGGGCCAGGAGGATCAGGCTCTCGAAACCGTGCCGGAGGCTGCCCTCCTCACCCGGTGCGGTGACGTTCCAGCTGTGGACGATGCGGGTGGGCGCGCCGGCGGGGCCGTTCCGCAGGGTGTCGATCAGCCGCTCGTAGTCGGAGCCGTTCCCCGCGTCGACGGCGTAGCGGCCGTCCCCTCGGTCGGCCCAGGCGCCGGCCGCCTCCACCACGGTGACGGCGGCGCCGGCGGCCCGCAGCCGCCCGGCCACTGCCTCTCCCACTCCCACGGCGTCGGCGAAGACGAGCCAGTGCCGCGTGGCGTCCGGCTGCTCCCCGGCGGGCAGGGCCTCCCGCTGCCAGGACGGCGCGTAGAACCACTGCGTGATGTCGTCGCGGCGCATCGTGGCACGGCCGGCGGCCTGAGGCGTGGTGGCCTGCCGGTCCAGCCAGTAGTGCTTGTGTTGGAAGGGGTAGGTGGGGAGGGGGATGCGGTGGCGTTGTTGGTGGTTGTGGTAGGTGGGCCAGTGGGGTGTTGTGGTG
>NZ_LGDB01000062.1:0-2643 GCF_001279655.1 Streptomyces sp. WM6372
CGGTGGGACTGCGGGGGCCGGGGCTGCCGGTGGGACTGCGGGGGCCGGGGCTGCCGGTGGTGCGGGTGGTGCCGGGGGTGCCGGGTCCGGGGTCGGGGGTGCGGTGGCTTCCGAGGGGCTCGGGCTGCCGGTCAAGGCCGCCATCGCCGCCGGGATCGCGGTCGCCGCGGCCGCGGGGGTGGTGTTCGCGCTGGCCGGGGACGATCCCGAGCCGGGGGCCGCGGCGCAGCCCGCGCCGGGTGTGGCGGCGCCCGTGGTGCCGCTGGTCCCGGCTCCGCGGACACCGGCGCCGACGCGTGCGGAGCCGCCGGCCGCGCAGGGCTCCGTACCCTCCGAGCCGGGCAGGACTCCCGCCGCGCCGACTCCCTCCCCCGCGAAGCCGAAGGCCCCGGCTCCGGTTCCGCCCGCGTCCCCGGCGCCGAAGCCCAAGCCGTCGCCGACTCCGTCCCCGACCCCGGGGCCGGCCAAGCCGTCCCCCTCGCCGTCGCCGTCCGTGCCGCAGCCGGCTCAGGGGTTCCGGCTGGCGGGGCTCGGGCACGCGGTGTTCGGCGACCACAGCGGTCCCGAGCTGCAGACCGGGCGCAGCAGCTGGGTGTGGCAGCGGTGGGGGCTGCGGATCGCGGACCGGCGGTTCACGCAGGGGATCACGGTGAACTCCCGTTCCTCGGTGGAGATCACCCTGAACCGGCAGTGCACCGCGTTCTCGGCGCGGGCCGGGGTGGACGACCTGTCGCTGTTCACCGACGGCACGGTGCGGTTCTCCGTGTACGCCGACGGGCAGCGGCTGTGGCGGTCGGACGCGCTCGGGTTCGGGGATCCGGCCGCCGCCGTCGACGTCTCGCTGACCGGGCGCACGACGCTGCGGCTGGTGGTGGAGCAGGCCGGGCAGGGCAGCCTGCCGACCCTGGCGAGCTGGGCCGACGCCGTGATCAGCTGCCGGTGACCCGGTGGGTCGGGTGTGCTGGGCGGGCTAGGTCGCCTGGGCCGTCTGGGGCGTCTGGGTTGTCTGGGCCGTCTGGGCTGTCTGGGCCGTCTGGGTGACAAGGGTGGCGACCTCGGCCGGGGAGAGCTGCGCGCCCGCCCCCTCCTCCGCCGTGTAGCGGTCGGCGCCCAGCACGGCGCGCGCGTCGGGCGGGAGTCCGCCGACGGCGTTCAGTTCCGGGACCGAGCGCGGGTGGCCCGCGCGCCAGGCGGTGGCCGCCGCCAGCACCCGTACGGCCTCCGCGGTGCGCCCGGCGGCGAGCAGCAGTACGGCCGCGGTGTCGCCGAGCGAGGCCAGAACGCGCTCGGCGCAGTGTGCGGCGATGGCGGCGGCCAGGGCCGGTGCGAGCTTGGCGAGGCCGGCCCGCGGGCCGTGCGCGCGGGCGGTGAGGATGGCGTCGATGTTGTCGAGGCCGGCGGCGAGCTGCGGGGGCGCTGAGATCCTCCCCGAGGCGGCGCGGGCGAGTTCGCACTCCGTACGGGCCTGCTCGAAGTCCCCGCGGACGAGGGCGAGGAGCGCCGCGAGCATGCCGCTGTAGGCCTGGACGTCGTACACCCCACCGTAGCGCTCGACTTCGAGGGAGACCTCCGCCAGCAGCTGTTCGGCGCTGTCGAAGTCCCCCGAGCAGAAGGCGGACTCGGCGATCCGGGCGATGGCGAAGGGCACCTCGGTGTGGGCCCCGACCTCGCGGGCGAGGCGCAGGCACTCCTCGTACTCGGCGCGGGCCCAGTCGTACCGGCCGCGGGAGAGCGCGACCTCGCCGGCGGCGCTCGCCACTTGGGCGCGGGTCCAGCGGTCGCCGACGCGGTGGGCGATCTCGTGCAGTTCGGCGAGGTCGGCGTCGACGGACGGGAGGCCGCCGGTGAGGTCGATGGCCACGTGGGTGCGGAGCATGAGGGCGATGCCCAGTTCCCAGTCGCCGCCGTGGCGGCGACAGTTGTCGACCGTCTGGTCGAGCCCGTCGCGGACGGCGAGGGGGTCGCCGGTGAGGAAGGTGGCCATCGGCCAGAGCATGCCGGGGAAGCGGGCGGTCTCGTGGCCGCCGTCCCGGAAGACCTGCTGGAGGCGGTCGGCGAGGGCGACGTTCTGCGGGGTGCGGAACTCCTCGGGCGCGTGGCCTTCGGCGAGGAGGAGGACGCGCAGCATCTGCGTGCGCATGAAGCGCCAGTACTCGGGAGTACCCTCGGGCGGCTCGGCGGGGTGGGGCTCCAGGACCCGCGCGGCCCATTCCGCGCCCTCGGCGCGGTAGCCGCGCAGCCACCAGAACCAGCCGAGGGCGAGGACGAGGCGTTGGCCGTCTTCGACGGCCGCGCTGTGGACGGTGTGGAGGAGGGCGGCGCGGAGGTTGTCGAGCTCGGTCTCGATGCGCCGGATCCAGGGCAGCTGTGCGGAGCCGCGCAGAAGGGGTTCGGCTTCCTCGGCGAGGGCCAGGAAGTGCGCGGCGTGGCGGTGGGCGGCGGCGCCGCGGTCGGCGGGGTGCGCGGCCGCGCGTTCGGCGGCGTACTCGCGGATGGTCTCCAGGAGGCGGTAGCGCATGCCGGTGCCGTCGGGGGCGGGAGCGGCGACGACGAGGGACTTGTCGACGAGGGAGCCGAGGACGTCGAGGGTGTCGGGGGCGTGTAGGACGTCGAGGGTGTCGGGGGTGTGCAGGGCGTCGGGGG
>NZ_LGDB01000063.1:0-2557 GCF_001279655.1 Streptomyces sp. WM6372
CGCGACCACCGCGTCGAGAGCGGCGGCGAACACCGGGAACGCCGCGTGCAGTTCACGCCCCATGCCCAGCCGCTGCGCGCCCTGCCCCGTGAACAGGAAAGCCGACTTGCCCTCCCGTACGAGACCCTGGACCACACCCGCCTCCGAGCCCTCGGCCAGCGCCGCCAGCCCGGTGAGGAGCTCCTCGCGGTTCCCTCCGACCACCGCGGCCCGGTACTCGTGCGCGGTGCGCGAGGTCGCCGTCGAGAAGGCGAGGTCGGTCGGCGAGAGGTCCTCGCGGTCGGCGAGGTGCGCCCGCAGCCGCTCCGCCTGGCCGGCCAGGGCCTCGGGGGACCGGGCCGACAGTACGACCGGTACGACGGGCAGCTCGCGCGGAACCTCGTCCGTACGGGCTTCCGCGGCCGCCGGGGCCTCCTCCAGGATCACGTGCGCGTTCGTACCGCTGAGCCCGAACGAGGAGATGCCCGCGCGGCGCAGCCGCTCGCCCGCCGGCCACTCGACGGCCTCGGTGAGCAGCTTGACGTTGCCTTCGGACCAGTCGACGTGCGGGGTGGGCTCGTCGACGTGCAGGGTCTTCGGCATCAGCCCGTGGCGCAGGGCCTGGACCATCTTGATGACGGCGGCGACACCGGCCGCGGCCTGCGTGTGCGCGATGTTCGACTTCAGCGAGCCGAGCCACAGCGGCTTGTCCTCGTCGCGGCCCTGCCCGTACGTGGCGAGGACGGCCTGGGCCTCGATCGGGTCGCCGAGCTTGGTACCCGTGCCGTGGGCTTCGACCACGTCGACGTCGGCCGTGGTCAGCCCGGCCTTCTCCAGGGCGCTCTGGATCACCCGCTGCTGCGAGGGGCCGTTGGGGGCGGTCATGCCGTTCGACGCGCCGTCCTGGTTGACGGCGGAGCTCCGGATCACCGCGAGCACGGGGTGACCGTTGCGGCGGGCGTCGGAGAGCCGCTCGATGACGAGGACGCCGACGCCCTCGGACCAGGCGGCGCCGTCGGCGGCGCCCGCGAAGGACTTGCAGCGGCCGTCGGCGGCGAGCCCGCGCTGGCGGCTGAACTCGACGAACATGTCGGGGCTCGCCATCACCGCGACACCGCCGACCAGCGCCATCGAGCACTCGCCGGAGCGCAGCGACTGGGTGGCCAGGTGCAGCGAGACGAGCGACGAGGAGCAGGCCGTGTCCACGGTCATGGACGGGCCTTCCAGGCCCAGCGTGTACGAGACGCGGCCCGAGATCAGGCTGCCGCCGGTGGTGGCGGCGGCCTCGGTGCCCTGCCCGTAGTCGTGGTACATGACGCCCGCGAAGACGCCGGTCTTGCTGCCCTTGAGGGTGTGCGGGTTGATGCCGGCCCGCTCGATGGCCTCCCACGAGACCTCCAGGAGCTGCCGCTGCTGGGGGTCCATGATCAGTGCCTCGTTCGGGCTGATCCCGAAGAAGTGCGGGTCGAAGTCGCCCGCCCGGTAGAGGAAGCCGCCTTCGTTGGCGTACGTCTTGCCCGGCACGCCCGGCTCCGGGTCGTACACGTTCTCCACGTCCCAGCCGCGGTCGAGGGGGAAGCCGGAGACGGCGTCCCGGCCCTCCACGACGAGCTGCCACAGCTCCTCGGGGGAGGTGACCCCGCCGGGGAGGCGGCAGCTCATCGCGACGATCGCGATCTGGTCGTCGTCGCCGTCCGCCCGCGTACGGGCGATGGCGGCCGCCGGACGGGAGGCCGCGCCCTGCGCCGCTCCGCGGATGGACTCGCCGATGTACTGGGCGACGGCGCGCGCGTTCGGGTAGTCGAAGACGAGGGTGGCGGGGAGCCGGAGCCCGGTGGCCGCCTTCAGCTGGTTGCGCAGTTCCACGGCGCTGAGGGAGTCGAAGCCGAGCTCCTGGAAGGCCCGGTCGGGTGCGATGGCGTCGGCGGACTCGTGGCCCAGTACGGCGGCCACGTGCGTCCGTGCCAGTTCGAGCAGGGCGCGGTCGCGCTCCTCCTCGGTCTTCCCGGCGAGGCGCGCCGCGAGCTCGTGGGCGGCGCCCGCTCCCGCACCGCCGGCGCTCGCGCGGACGTTGCGGCGCTGCGGGGCGGGGGTGGCGGAGCGCAGGAGCGCGGGGAGTTCGTCGGTACGGGCGGCCAGGGCGGTGCGGTTGACGTGGAGCGGGACGGTGGCGGGCCGGCCGGAGGCGTACGCGGCGTCGAAGAGGGCGAGCGCCTCCTCGGGCTGCAACGGCGGCAGGCCCTGGCGCTCCATGCGCTTCACGTCGGTGTCGGTGATGTACTGGCCCATGCCCGTGCTCGCCCAGAGGCCGTAGGCCAGCGACTGGGCGGCGAGGCCCTGGGCGTGGCGGTGGGTCGCCAGCGCGTCCAGGAAGGTGTTCGCGGCGGCGTAGTTCGCCTGTCCGGCGGCGAGGGTCAGACCGCCGGCGGAGGAGATGAGCGCGAAGAGCGGCAGGCCCAGGTGCTCGGTCTGCTCGTGCAGGTGCCAGGCGGCGTCGGCCTTGGGGGCGAGGACCCGGTCGAGGCGTTCCGGGTCCATGGTGGCGATGAGGCCGTTGTCGCCGGTGCCCGCGGCGTGG
>NZ_LGDB01000064.1:0-2390 GCF_001279655.1 Streptomyces sp. WM6372
CGCAGCGGCTGGGCATGGGGCGTGAACTGCACGCGGCGTTCCCGGTGTTCGCCGCCGCTCTCGACGCGGTGGTCGCGGCCGTGGACACGTACCTCGACAGCCCGCTGTACGAGGTGATGTGGGGCGAGGACGAGGCGCTGCTCAACAGCACGGCGTTCACGCAGCCCGCTCTCTTCGCGATCGAGACCGCGCTGTTCCGGCTGGTGGAGTCCTGGGGCGTACGGCCCGACTTCCTGGCGGGGCACTCCATCGGTGAGATCACCGCGGCCCATGTGGCGGGCGTGCTCTCCCTGGAGGACGCGGCCCGACTGGTCACGGCCCGGGGCCGCCTGATGCAGGCGCTGCCCGCCGGTGGCGCGATGGCGGCGATCCAGGCGACGGAGGAGGAGATCCTTCCGCACCTGACCGACACGGTCGGCATCGCGGCGATCAACAGCCCGCGCTCGATCGTGGTGTCGGGTACGGAGGAGGCCGTCGAGGCGATCCAGGCGCACTTCACCGAGCGGGGCCGCAAGACGACCCGGCTGCGGGTCTCGCACGCCTTCCACTCCCCGCTCATGGACCCTGCCCTCGCCGAGTTCCGCGCGGTCGCCGAGTCCGTGACGTACGCGCCCGCCCGGATCCCGGTCGTCGCCGGGGTCCACGGCGAGCTCAGCGAGGACTGGGGGACCCCGGACTACTGGACCCGCCACCTCCGTGAGGCCGTCCGCTTCTCCGACACCGTCCAGCACCTGGCCACGAAGGGCGTCACCCGCTTCATCGAGCTGGGCCCCGACGCCATCCTCACCGCGCTCACCCAGGTCTCCCTGGACGGGCAGAGCACCGTCATCGAGCCCGTCCTGCGCCGGAACCGCCCCGAGGTCCGGAGCCTCCTGACCGCACTGGCCCACCTGCACACCGCGGGCACGCGCATCGACTGGACGGCCTTCTACGCCGGCACCGGCGCGCAGCGCGTCGAGCTGCCGACGTACGCCTTCCAGCACGAGCGGTACTGGCTGGAGGCCACCCCGGCCACCGACGTGGCCCACCACGGCCAGACCTCGGTCGGCCACCCGCTGCTCAGCGCGGCCATCACCCTGGCCGGGTCCGACGAGGCCGTGCTGACCGGCCGCCTCTCGGCGGCCACGCACGCCTGGGTCGCCGACCACGACGTGCTGGGCAGCGTGCTGCTGCCGGGCACCGGCTTCGTCGAGCTGGCGCTCCAGACGGGCGACCAGGTCGGCTGCCCCGTGCTGGAGGAACTCACCCTCCAGGCCCCGCTCGTACTGCCCCGGCACGGCGGAGTCGCCCTCCAGGTGTCGGTCGGCGCGCCCGACGACACGGGCCGCCGGACCGTACGGGTCCACTCGCGCCAGGAGGACCAACCGGCCGACACCCCCTGGCTGCTGCACGCCGACGGCCTGCTCGGCACCCGCCCGGTCGCCGCGGGCACGGACCTCACCGTCTGGCCGCCCACCGGCGCCACCGCGGTGGACGTGAGCGACACGTACGGACTGCTCCAGGGCCGCGGCTACCACTACGGCCCGGTGTTCCAGGGCCTCACGGCCGCATGGACCTCCGGCGACGACATCTACGCCGAGATCGAACTGGCCGAGCAGGCGCACGGTGACGCAGAGAGCTTCGGGGTCCACCCGGCGCTCCTCGACGCCACGATGCACGCGCTGGGCATCGGCGGTCCGGCTGCGGACGACTCGTCCGGCGAGGGGGCGCAGCCGCTGCTGCCCTTCTTCTGGGAGGACGTGTCCCTCTACGCGGTCGGCGCCACGGCGCTGCGCGTACGGATCTCCTGGACGTCCGAGAACACCATGTCCCTGGACGCGGCCGATGCGGCCGGCGCCCCGGTGCTGTCGGTGAAGAGCCTGACCTTCCGCCCGGTGTCGCAGGAGCAGTTGAGCGGGGGCCGGCCGGATTCGCTGTTCGAGATCGCCTGGCGTCCGCTGGCGGTCCCTGTGGATGCCGTAGCCGAGCAGCACGTGTGGGGTGAGCTGCCGGAGGGCGAGCTGTCGGGTGCGGTGGTCTTCCACGTTCCCGGCACGGAGGGTTCGCTGCCCGAGGCGGTGCGTTCCGCTACCGCCCGGACGTTGGCGGTCGTGCAGGAGTGGCTGGCCGAGGAGCGGTTCGCGGAGACGACCCTCGTCGTCGCGACCCGGGGTGCGGTGGTCGTGGATGCCGCCTCCGAGACCATCGACCTCACCCAGGCCCCGGTCTGGGGTCTGGTCCGTGCCGCTCAGGCGGAGAACCCGGGCCGGATCCAGCTCACCGACCTCGCCTCGGCCACCGACGGACTTGCGGCCGTCATCGCCTCCGGCGAGCCGGAGAGCGCGGTCCGCGCCGACGGCATCCGCATCCCGCGCCTCGCCCCGGTCACCCCGGCCACCGAGGCCTCCGTG
>NZ_LGDB01000065.1:0-2256 GCF_001279655.1 Streptomyces sp. WM6372
GCAGCGGGGTGGGGGCCACGGTGGCGACGTCCCCGATCCGGCGGGACAGGTCGGCGAGGAGCGCCTGCGGCAGCAGCTCGGCGAATTCCCCGGGGTCGAACGGCCCCCACTCGTCGCGCAGTCGGCCGGGCGCGGGCCGGTCGCCCGGCTCCGGTGACAGGCAGGCGGTGAGCGTCGCGCGCAGTCCGTCCGGCAGGCCTGTCAGGTCGGGGTCGGCCCCGTGCCGCAGCAGTTCGAGGGTGCTCTGTCGGCCGCGGGCGTCGTAGGGGCCGTGTCCGGTCGAGGCGAACACCAGGACCGCCGCGAGGGCGAACACGTCGCCTTCCGGGCCGGGCGGTCCTCCGCGCGCCTGCTCCGGCGACATGTACGCCGGTGTGCCCGCGGGTCCCCCGGCCTCCGTGAGGCGGGGGCTGCCCGGGGCCTGGGCGAGCCCGAAGTCGATGAGGCGGGGGCCCTGCGCGGTGATCAGTACGTTCGACGGCTTGACGTCCCGGTGGACGAGCCCGGCACGGTGCAGGGCGGCGAGGGTGGCGGCGAGCGCGGAGCCGAGTCCGCGGACGACCGGTTCGGGCAGCGGCCCCCCGGCCGTCACCGCCTCGGTCAGCGAGGGCCCGATGAGGTATGCCGTGGCCAGCCAGGGTCGCGCCGTGTCGGGGTCGGCGCCGAGGAAGGCGGCAGTGTGCTCCGCTCCCAGGGCCCGCGCGGCCTCGGCCTCCAGCGTCAGTCGCTGGCGGTAGCCGGGCTGGTCGCGCAGGTCGGACCGGACGGTCTTGACCGCGGCGAGGCGGCCACCGGCGGTGCGGGCCAGGAAGACGGTCCCCATGCCGCCGCCGCCCAGCCGGCCGAGGAGGGTGTACTCCCCGAGCCGTTCGGGATCGTCGGGCAGCAGGGGCAGGAGCGTGGACATGACCGGTGAACTCCTTCGGGGCGGCGGTCGGACCTGTGCGCGTGTGGTCGTACCTGTACGTGCGTGCCTGTGCGTGCGTGCCTGTACGTGCGTGCCTGTACGTCCGTGCTTCGGCGGGCGTGGAGGGTGGGCCCGGGGTCAGTCCGCCGGGAGGGCGACGACGGCGGACGGCCGGGCGACGAGCAGGGTGCCGGGGACCGCGGCGAGTTGGAACGGTTCCCGGGCCTCCACGCCCGCGAGCCCGGTCTGCCACAGCCGCTTGCCCGAGGGGAGGCCGGTCGCGGTGACCTGGTGCAGGGTCGCGAGGTAGAGGGTGCGTCCGGAGGCGCTCGCGGTCATACTCCCGAGCATGTTCCACTCCAGGTTCTCGGTGAGCGTCTGCTCCCACAGCGTGCGTCCGGTGTCCGGGTCGACGGCGACGATGGGGCCCGTGCCGTCGTCGGCCAGGTACACGGTGTGGCCGCTGAAGAAGGGCGGGGCGTTGGTCCCGGCGACCAGGGCCTGCGATTCCCACAGCCGGGTGCCGGTCTTCAGGTCGTAGGCGTGGGCGCGACCGCGGGAGAGCAGGAACAGCCGTCCGCCGCCCTCCGGGTCCACCACGGAGGCCGGGCCGCCGTGTACGTCGGGGTAGGAGCGGTTCCAGAGCATGCGTCCGCTGCTCCGCTCGAAGCCCGCGATCGCGAGGGTCCGGACGGCCGTGACGTCTCGGAACATCTGCTGGGGTGCCTGTACCTCCACGACGACCGTCTCGGGGCCGACGGTGGTGGCGAGTTGCGCGTTGCCGAATCCGCTCGGCAGCGGGGTGCGCCACAACTCCTTGCGGTGGTCCAGGTCGAACGCCGCCAGCAGGTATCCGCCCGTCGGACTCCCGTCTCCCGTGAGCAGCCACGCGGTGGCGCCGTCGGCGGCGAGCACCCTCGCGAGCTGCTCGTTGCGCTGGAGCCACTGGGTACGGCCGTCCCGTATCGAGCAGAGCGACAGCCCCTCGCGCGTGGCCGTCAGGAAGCGGTCGCCGGGCACCTGGACGGGCGGGGTGCCGCCAGCGGCGGGCAACTGCCACACCTCCTTGCCGGTGCGCAGATCGTGCCCGTACAGGACGTCGCCGCGCGTCATCAGGCAATGGTCGGCGCTGCTCACCGGGAGGAGCCGGGTGCGGGCCGTCGGGTCGTCCAGGCGCCACAGGGCGGCCGGCGGCATGCCGGGCACGCGGGGGCTCGTACCGGAACCGCCGCCCGCCGCGGACGGCCCGGTGCGGCTGTCCTCGCGGGTCAGGGCGGACCAGGCGAGGGTCCCGGAGACCCCGAGGGCCGCTCCCGCCGCGCCGGTCAGCAGGCCGGACAGGACTCGGC
>NZ_LGDB01000067.1:0-2899 GCF_001279655.1 Streptomyces sp. WM6372
GGGTGATGGGTGGCTGGTCGTTGTTTGAGAACTACACAGTGGACGCGAGCATCTGTGGCCAAGTTTTTAAGGGCGCACGGTGGATGCCTTGGCACCAGGAACCGATGAAGGACGTGAGAGGCCGCGATAGGCCCCGGGGAGCTGCCAACTGAGCTTTGATCCGGGGGTGTCCGAATGGGGAAACCCGGCAGTCGTCATGGGCTGTCACCCACTGCTGAACACATAGGCAGTGTGGAGGGAACGAGGGGAAGTGAAACATCTCAGTACCCTCAGGAAGAGAAAACAACCGTGATTCCGGGAGTAGTGGCGAGCGAAACCGGATGAGGCCAAACCGTATGCGTGTGATACCCGGCAGGGGTTGCGCATGCGGGGTTGTGGGAATGAGCTTGATCGGTCTGCCGGCCGGTCGGCGAGTCAGAAACCGTTGATGTAGTCGAAGGACATGCGAAAGGTCCGGCGTAGAGGGTAAGACCCCCGTAGACGAAACATCAGCGGCTTGCTTGCTCATCTCCCAAGTAGCACGGGGCCCGAGAAATCCCGTGTGAATCTGGCGGGACCACCCGCTAAGCCTAAATATTCCCTGGTGACCGATAGCGGATAGTACCGTGAGGGAATGGTGAAAAGTACCGCGGGAGCGGAGTGAAATAGTACCTGAAACCGTGTGCCTACAAGCCGTGGGAGCGTCGCTNNGTCGTGACTGCGTGCCTTTTGAAGAATGAGCCTGCGAGTTAGCGGTGTGTAGCGAGGTTAACCCGTGTGGGGAAGCCGTAGCGAAAGCGAGTCCGAATAGGGCGATTGAGTTGCACGCTCTAGACCCGAAGCGGAGTGATCTAGCCATGGGCAGGTTGAAGCGGAGGTAAGACTTCGTGGAGGACCGAACCCACCAGGGTTGAAAACCTGGGGGATGACCTGTGGTTAGGGGTGAAAGGCCAATCAAACTCCGTGATAGCTGGTTCTCCCCGAAATGCATTTAGGTGCAGCGTCGTGTGTTTCTTGCCGGAGGTAGAGCACTGGATAGGCGATGGGCCCTACCGGGTTACTGACCTTAGCCAAACTCCGAATGCCGGTAAGTGAGAGCACGGCAGTGAGACTGTGGGGGATAAGCTCCATGGTCGAGAGGGAAACAGCCCAGAGCATCGACTAAGGCCCCTAAGCGTACGCTAAGTGGGAAAGGATGTGGAGTCGCAGAGACAACCAGGAGGTTGGCTTAGAAGCAGCCACCCTTGAAAGAGTGCGTAATAGCTCACTGGTCAAGTGATTCCGCGCCGACAATGTAGCGGGGCTCAAGCGTACCGCCGAAGTCGTGTCATTGCAGCAATAGGGCCAACGCCCGCTGTGATGGGTAGGGGAGCGTCGTGTGCCGGGTGAAGCAGCAGCGGAAGCTAGTTGTGGACGGTTCACGAGTGAGAATGCAGGCATGAGTAGCGATACACACGTGAGAAACGTGTGCGCCGATTGACTAAGGGTTCCTGGGTCAAGCTGATCTGCCCAGGGTAAGTCGGGACCTAAGGCGAGGCCGACAGGCGTAGTCGATGGACAACCGGTTGATATTCCGGTACCCGCTTTGAAACGCCCAATATCGAATCAGGCGATGCTAAGTCCGTGAAGCCGTTCCGGACCCTTCGGGGAAAGGAAAGTGGTGGAGCCGACGAACCAGACTTGTAGTAGGTAAGCGATGGGGTGACGCAGGAAGGTAGTCCAGCCCGGGCGGTGGTAGTCCCGGGGTAAGGGTGTAGGCCGAGGGGTAGGCAAATCCGTCCCTCATTAAGGCTGAGACCTGATGCCGAGCCGATTGTGGTGAAGTGGATGATCCTATGCTGTCGAGAAAAGCCTCTAGCGAGTTTCATGGCGGCCCGTACCCTAAACCGACTCAGGTGGTCAGGTAGAGAATACCGAGGCGTTCGGGTGAACTATGGTTAAGGAACTCGGCAAAATGCCCCCGTAACTTCGGGAGAAGGGGGGCCATCACTGGTGATCGGATTTACTCCGTGAGCTGGGGGTGGCCGCAGAGACCAGCGAGAAGCGACTGTTTACTAAAAACACAGGTCCGTGCGAAGCCGTAAGGCGATGTATACGGACTGACGCCTGCCCGGTGCTGGAACGTTAAGGGGACCGGTTAGTGCACTTTCGGGTGTGCGAAGCTGAGAACTTAAGCGCCAGTAAACGGCGGTGGTAACTATAACCATCCTAAGGTAGCGAAATTCCTTGTCGGGTAAGTTCCGACCTGCACGAATGGCGTAACGACTTCTCGACTGTCTCAACCATAGGCCCGGTGAAATTGCACTACGAGTAAAGATGCTCGTTTCGCGCAGCAGGACGGAAAGACCCCGGGACCTTTACTACAGTTTGATATTGGTGTTCGGTTCGGCTTGTGTAGGATAGGTGGGAGACTTTGAAACCCCAACGCCAGTTGGGGTGGAGTCGCCGTTGAAATACCACTCTGGTCGTGCTGGATGTCTAACCTCGGTCCGTGATCCGGATCAGGGACAGTGTCTGATGGGTAGTTTAACTGGGGCGGTTGCCTCCCAAAGGGTAACGGAGGCGCCCAAAGGTTCCCTCAGCCTGGTTGGCAATCAGGTGTTGAGTGTAAGTGCACAAGGGAGCTTGACTGTGAGACCGACGGGTCGAGCAGGGACGAAAGTCGGGACTAGTGATCCGGCGGTGGCTTGTGGAAGCGCCGTCGCTCAACGGATAAAAGGTACCCCGGGGATAACAGGCTGATCTTCCCCAAGAGTCCATATCGACGGGATGGTTTGGCACCTCGATGTCGGCTCGTCGCATCCTGGGGCTGGAGTCGGTCCCAAGGGTTGGGCTGTTCGCCCATTAAAGCGGTACGCGAGCTGGGTTTAGAACGTCGTGAGACAGTTCGGTCCCTATCCGCTGTGCGCGTAGGAATATT
>NZ_LGDB01000068.1:0-3510 GCF_001279655.1 Streptomyces sp. WM6372
TACGCCTGCGGACACCGCACCACGTAATTCACCAACGCCGCATGCGACACCACCACACCCTTCGGCCGCCCCGTCGAACCCGACGTGTAGATCACATACACCGGATGGGCGGGGAGCACCGATGACAGACGGTCGTGGTCGGTCAGGTCTACGCCGTCCCGGGCCGCCACGGCACGCCGGGTTCCGGGCTCGTCGAGGAGCAGGCGGGGTGCGGAGCCGTCCTGGGGCAGCACGGGCACGGTGTCCGTTTCGGTGATCACCAGTACCGGTTCGGCGTCCGCGAGCATGTACGCGATCCGGTCCGCCGGGTACTCCGGGTCCACCGGCACGTAACCCGAACCGCTCTTCACCACCGCGAGCAGCGCCACGACCAGATCCACCGACCGCGGCAGAACCACTGCGACCAGCCGCTCCGGACCGGCACCACACGCCACCAGATGGCGGGCCAGACGATTCGCGCGGGCGTTCAGCTCGGCATAGCTCAGCTCGACGCCGCCACTGACCACGGCCGGCGCGTCCGGAGTCCGCAGCACCTGCGCCTGGAACAACTCCGGCAACGTCACATCCGGAACCGCGTGAGCCGTGTCGTTCCACTCGACCAGCATCCGCCGACGCTCGTCCGCGGCAAGGACACTGACACTACGGATCGGCTGATCGGGTGCGGGTGCAGCGGTGAGCACTTCGATCACGAGCGCCAAACGGTCCGCGAGGCTCTGGGCAGTCCCCTCCGCGAAGAGGTCGGTGCGGTAGTCGAGCCGTCCTCGCAGACCGGTGGGCATGCCGTCCTCTGCATGCGACTCGCCCAGCGTGAACGAAAGATCGAACTTGGCCGCGGCCGCCGCCGTGCGCTCGGGGTCGACGCTCAGCCCCGGTAGAACGAGATCGGGCTCAGCGACGTTCTGGAAGGTGAGCATGACCTGGAAGAGGGGGTGGCGGGCCATGGAGCGTGCCGGGTTGAGGATCTCCACCAGCCGCTCGAAGGGCACGTCCTCATGCGTGAACGCCGCCAGGTCCGCTTCCCGGACCCGCTCCACGATCTCCCGGAAGGTCGGGGCGCCCGACAGGTCGGTCCGCAGGACCAGGGTGTTCACGAAGAACCCGACGAGATCGTCGAGTGCGTCGTCGGTACGCCCGGCGACGGGCGTGCCGATCGGGATGTCCTGACCGGCGCCCATCTTGGACAGCAGGACGGCGAGAGCTGCCTGCACCGTCATGAAGACGCTCGCCCCGCAGGACCGCGAGAGCTCCACCAGACGGGCGTGCACTTCCGCCGGTACGTGGACGTCCACCGAAGCACCCTCGTGCGAAGCCACGGCCGGGCGCGGGAAGTCGACCGGCAGTTCCAGCTGCTCCGGAAGATCGGCCAGCGCCTGCTTCCAGTACGCGACCTGGGCGGCGATCACGCTCTCCGGGTCGTCTTCGCTGCCGAGTACCTCGCGCTGCCACAGCGTGTAATCCGCGTACTGCACCGCAAGCTCTTCCCACGCCGGGGCATCCCCCTTGCAGCGGGCGGCATACGCCTGCGACAAGTCCCGGGCCAACGGCGCCATCGACCAGCCATCCGCCGCAATGTGATGCACCACCATAACGAGAACCCACTCGCCCGGCGCATCCGCAACCTCCAGCAGACGCACCCGCCACGGCAGATCCCGCTCCAGATCGAACCCGGCACCGGTAACGCCCGCCACCACCGCGGCAACATCGCCCGCCGGCACCGACTCCACCACAACAGCTGGAATGCCCGCGGCACCCTGCAAGATCTCCTGCCGCGGCTCCCCGTCCACCTGCGGAAACACCGTCCGCAGACTCTCATGACGACCCGCGACGTCCGCCAGCGCAGCCCGCAACGCCTCGACATCCAGCGTGCCCGTCAGACGCAACACAAGCGGAATGTTGTACGTCGCGGACGCACCTTCAAGCTGACCCAGGAACCACAGACGACGCTGCGCGAACGACACCGGAATCACAGGAACGACCTTTCGCTTGCTCCCTCACACGGAGGGGGTACACCGCCTACCCAGGCGGCGGATTACATGAAGAACCTGCAAGCAGGCGGGGCCCGTGGAGCTCTCCTCAGGCCCCGGCACTCTCGCTACTCATGTGGAAAGCGGCATCATTCGCCGTCTTCCGGAAGGGGACGCATACGGCGCAGCTTGGGACGTGCCTTCGCCGTCGCCGCCGACGTGAGTTCCGTCGTCAGCAGAGCCACTGTGGGTGCTCCGAACAGCGACCGGACAGTGACTTCCACTCCCAGTGCCAGGCGGATCCGACGTACGAGCCGTGTCGCCAGCAAGGAGTGGCCGCCGAGGTCGAAGAAGTTGTCGTCGATCGACACGGACTCTACGGCCAGGACCTCGGCGAACAGGCCGCACAGGACCTCCTCCTGCGGCGACCGCGGTACCCGCCCCGACGCGTCCGAGGTGTATTCAGGAGCCGGCAGCGCCCGCCGGTCCAGCTTCCCGTTCGGCGTCAGCGGCAGACCGTCCAGCACCACGAAAGCCGACGGCACCATGTAGTCCGGCAGGCTTCGGCGGACGTGACCGCGCAGTTCAGCGGTGACAGCGCTCCACGGCACGTTGTGCGCGGAGGCATCAGGTGTCGGCACGACGTAGGCGGTGAGGCGTTTGTCGCCGGGCCGGTCCTCCCGCACGACGACGGCCGCCTGGACGACCTCCTCATGACCAGCGAGAACGGCCTCGATCTCACCCGGCTCGATACGGAAACCCCGCACCTTCACCTGACCGTCAGCACGCCCCACGAACTCCAGAACCCCCGCCCCACGAACTCCAGAACCCCGTCCGCGGACCACCGCACCACATCCCCGGTCCGATACATCCGCGAACCCGCCACCACCGCGAACGGATCCGCAACAAACCGCTCCGCCGTCAAACCAGCCTGGCCCGCATAACCACGCGCCAGCCCAGCACCGGCCACATACAACTCACCCGCCACACCCACAGGCACCGGCGACAAACCCGCATCCAGCACATACACCCGCGTGTTCCACACCGGACGCCCGATCGGCACGATGTCGTCACCCGCACGGCACTCCCACAACGTGACATCCACCGTGGTCTCCGTCGGACCGAACGAGTTGAACACCCGACGCCCCGAAACCCACCGCCGAACCAACCCCGCCGAAGACGCCTCACCCGCCAACACCAACGTCAAACCCGCAGGAAGAGCATCCTCCCCCAACACCTCCAACACCGCCGGAGGCAACGTCGCATGCGTCACCCCATGCCCCACCACGAACCGCGACAACACCTCACCCGCGACCCGCTCCTGCGACAACGGCACCACCAACACCGCACCCGACAACAACGCCATCCAGATTTCCCAGACCGACGTGTCAAAACTCACCGAAGCAAACTGAAGAACCCGGGCACCCGGCCCCACACCCAGACCCTCGACCTGCGTCCCCGACAAACTCGCCACACCCACATGCGAAACCACCACACCCTTCGGCCGCCCCGTCGAACCCGACGTATAAACCACATACGCCGGATG
>NZ_LGDB01000069.1:0-3806 GCF_001279655.1 Streptomyces sp. WM6372
TCCGTACGAGAGGCACTCGTACGCCTCCAGGACGAACAGAGCGCCCTCCTGCCCCACCAGCACCTCAAACTCACCGACATCCACCACCTGACCCCGGCCAACGAGCTCTTCGACACCGTCATCGTCTTCGAGAACTACCCCGTCGAGAACGAGGCTTTCGAACGGGCGACGTCCACCCTCTCTCTCACCCACGCCGAAGCCCACGACGCCAGCCACTACCCGATGAACCTGCGCGTCCTGCCCGGGGACAGCGTCGAGATCCGCATGGAATACGGACCCGACCTGTTCGACCGTGCAGCGGTGGAGGAACTCGGCAGCCGACTTCTCCTCGTATTCCGGGCCATTGCCGAAACCTCGCGGATCCCTGTCGGCCGTGTCGGCATCCTCGACGCGCATGAGCGTGAGCGCGTGCTCTCTTCCCTGCACGGCCGGCGTGACGTCGCGGAGTTCCGCGACGTCGTGGACAGGATCAGGGATGTCGCCCGCAGGCAGCCGGACGCGGTCGCCGTCACGGACGATGAAGGCGACGTCACCTACGAGGCCTTGATGTCCCGGGCGAGCGCACTGTCCAGGCGCCTCGCGGAACGTGGAACAGGAGTGGGAGCACTCGTCGGAATCCTCTCGGATCCCGGAGCACCGTTCGTCTCGTCGGTGCTGGGCGTGTTCGGCAGCCGAGCCGGCTACATCCCGCTGGACCCGCACGCCCCGACCGCGCGGAGCGCGACGTACCTCACCGACAGCGGCGCGGACTGTCTGCTGACGGAGAGGAAACACCTCGAGCAGGCACGGGCCGTCGCCGCCGCGTCGAGAGGCGACGTCGAAGTCCTCGTCATGGGTGACGAACAGGACGGCTCCGATTGGTATCCGAGCCGATCCGAGACCTACGACATCGCGTACTCCATCTTCACTTCGGGCTCCACCGGGCGACCGAAGGGAGCGATGGTCCACCGGGCCGGCATGGAGAACCATCTGCTGGCGAAGATCGAGGACCTGCACCTCTCCGAAGCGGACCACGTCATGCAGAACGCGCCGCTGACCTTCAACATCTCGGTCTGGCAGATGTTCGCGGCGCTGATGCTCGGCGGGCGGATCCGCATCGTCGACCGGACGGTCGCAGCAGACCCCCGGGAGCTCTTCGGGCGGGTCGCCGACGAGGGAGTGTCCGTCCTGGAGGTCGTACCCTCACTCCTCCGCGCCGCCCTCGACCTGTGGGACGCCGAGGAAGTGCAGCTCGAACTGCCGCGACTCCGCTGGCTGGTCGTGACGGGGGAGCCGCTACCGGGCGGCCTGTGCGAGCGATGGTTCGCGCGGTACCCGGAGATCCCGCTCGTCAACGCCTACGGTTCGACGGAATGCTCGGACGACGTCTCGCACGCCGTCATCACGAGCGAGGCGTACGGCGCAGAGCAGAAAGTCACCATCGGCACCCCGATTCGAAACATACGGCTGTACATCCTGAACGAGGCTCTCCAGCCGGTCCCCCCGGGAATGCCGGGAGACCTGTACGTCAGCGGCGTGGGCGTCGGCCAGGGCTACATCGGGGACGCGACCCGAACGGCAGCCGCCTTCGTGGCCGACCCCTTCTCCGACGAACCCGGCGCACGGATGTACCGCATGGGCGACTACGTCAGGTGCCTGCCGGACGGCCGCCTGGAGTTCGTGGAGCGGCGGGACCACCAGGTCAAGATCCGCGGACAGCGACTCGAACTCGGTGAAATCGAGATCGCTCTGGCGGAGCACGCCCTCGTCGGCCAGACGGCCGTGGTCGTACGGGAGGACACTCCTGGAGACAAGCGACTGGCGGCTTACGTGGTGCCGGGTGCAGGCATCGCAACCGAGGCCCTCGACCCTGCTGTGCTGCGCGGGTTCGTGGCGGAGCGGCTGCCGGACTACATGGTGCCCTCCGCGTTCGTTGCCCTCGATGCGCTGCCGTTGACACCGAACGGAAAGCTGGACAGGCGGGCCCTGCCGGCCCCGGAGTACGCGGCGGTAGGAGCCGGCCGCGGGCCGCGGTCGCCGCGGGAGGAGATCCTGTGCGGCCTGTTCGCCGAGGTTCTCGGTGTGGAGTCGGTGTCGATCGATGACGGTTTCTTCGAGCTGGGTGGGCATTCGCTGCTGGCGACCCGGCTGGTGAGCCGGCGGATCCGGTCCGTCCTCGGGGTGGAGGTGAGCATCCGGTCATTGTTCGAGGCTCCGACTGTCGCCGGGCTGGTGGTTCGGCTCGATGAGGGCGTTCAGGTCCGGAAGCCGTTGGAGCGGCGGGCGCGGCCGGAGGTTCTTCCGGTGTCGTTCGCGCAGCGTCGTCTGTGGTTCCTGGGTCAGCTCGAAGGTGCCTCCGCGACGTACAACATTCCGCTCGTGCTGCGTCTGAGTGGTGTCCTGGACGTGGAGGCGTTGCGGGCCGCGTTGGCGGACGTCGCGGGTCGGCATGAGAGTCTGCAGACGGTGTTTCCGCAGGTGGACGGGGAGCCGCGGCAGGAGATCTTGCAGGGTGCCGCGGGCATTCCCGCTGTTGTGGTGGAGTCGGTGCCGGCGGGTGACGTTGCCGCGGTGGTGGCGGGCGTAACCGGTGCCGGGTTCGATCTGGAGCGGGATCTGCCGTGGCGGGTGCGCCTGCTGGAGGTTGCGGATGCTCCGGGCGAGTGGGTTCTCGTCATGGTGGTGCATCACATTGCGGCGGATGGCTGGTCGATGGCTCCGCTGGCCCGGGACCTGTCGCAGGCGTACGCGGCTCGCTGCCAGGGGGATGCCCCGGCGTGGGAAGAGCTTGCGGTGCAGTACGCGGATTACACGCTGTGGCAGCGCGAGGTACTCGGCAGCGAGGACGACCCGGAGAGCGTGATCGCTGCCCAGGTCGCGTACTGGGAGCGGGCGCTGGCCGATCTTCCGGAGCAGCTGGAGCTGCCGGTGGACTTCCCGCGCCCGGCCGTGGCTTCGCACGAGGGTGCTTCGGTGGAGGTGCACGTACCGGCGGAGGTGCACGCACGTCTGGTGGAGCTCTCGCGGTCCTGCGGGGCGAGCGTCTTCATGACGGTGCAGGCAGCTCTCGCCGTCCTGCTGTCCAAGATGGGCGCCGGGCAGGACATCCCGATCGGCACGCCCGTCGCCGGGCGTACCGACGACGCGCTCGACGACATGGTCGGGTTCTTCGTGAACACGCTGGTCCTGCGGACCGACGTCTCGGGCGACCCGACCTTCCGGGAGATCGTGGAGCGGGTCCGGGAAGCGGACCTGGCGGCGTTCGCCCATCAGGACGTGCCCTTCGAGCGGCTGGTGGAGATCCTCAATCCGGCACGCTCCATGGCCCGCCACCCCCTCTTCCAGGTCATGCTCGCCTTCCAGAACAACACCCGCCCGGACCTCGATCTGCCCGGCATCCAGACGTTGGCGGAGCCTGCCGACGGCGTGGCTGCCAGGTTCGACCTGTCGTTCAGCCTGGGGGAGACCCACGGCGTCGACGGCAAGCCCGCAGGTCTTGAGGGGCAGCTGGATTACCGCACCGACCTGTTTTCGGCGGAGACGGGCCGAGGACTCGTGGACCGTCTGGTCCGGGTCATCGAGGAAGTCACCGCCGATCCCGATGCGGCCATTCGATCGTTCGGCGTCATTGCCGCCGACGAGCGTCGGCGGATGCTGGTCGAGTGGAACGACACGGTTCGTGAGGTTCCGGATGCGACGTTGCCGGAGTTGTTCGAGGCGCAGGTGGCGCGGACTCCGGATGCGCCGGCGGTGGTGTGCGGTGGGGTTGAGCTGTCGTATGCGGAGTTGAACGTTCGGGCGAATCGTCTGGCGCGTCATCTGGTGGC